>NZ_JBEZYL010000010.1:0-237191 GCF_040638465.1 Streptomyces sp. NPDC026206 | reverse complement strand
CCGCATCGGCATCAGCGACATCACAGGCGACGAGGGTCACATCGGCGCCCAGAGCGGTCAGCTCCGCCCGCAGCTCCACCGCACCCGGTGCCTCCCGGCCGCGCCGACTCGCCAACAGCAGATGCCGCATGCCGCGTTCGGCCACCAGGTGCCGGGCAAGCTCGGCACCCAGACCACCTGTACCACCGGTGATCAGCACCGTTCCCGCGGTGTCCCAGACTGCGGACGACACGCTCTCGGCCGTCAGGCGGGCCAGTCGGCCCACCCGTGCCACGCCCTCGCGCACCACGAACTGGGCATCACCCGTGGCCAGCAGACCCGGCAGCGCCGGAACGAACGACAGGGCTGCCGAGGCGTCATGCCCATCGATGTCGACGAGAACGAACCGGTCGGGGTTCTCCGACTGTGCCGCGCGCAGCAGGCCCCAGGCGGCGCCGGCTGCCAGGTCCCGTACTGCTTCGCTCTCCTGGGAGCACACGGCGTTACGGGTGAGGAAGACGAGCCGCGATTCCGCGAACCGCTCCTGCGCCAGCCATTCCTGGATCAACCCCAGGACGCGCGCGGTGACCTCGCGGACAGCTCCGGGTACGTCGTCACCCGCCGTCGAGATCGGGACGAACACCAAGTCCGGAAGCGGCAATTCGTCGCCGTTCAGTTCGTCCAGCGAGCCGATCGTGGCGCCCCCGCCGAATTCGTCGGCGCCCAGCGTCACGTAGCGGAGTCCCTCGGCGGCATGAGTTTCCGGGGCCGGGACCCACTCCAGTCGCAACAGTGAACCGTGCAGGTCAGCGCGAGCAGTCCGGTGCTGGGGCACCTCCGGAGCACGTAGAACCAGCGATTCCACCGAGAGCACCGGAGCACCCGCGACATCGACCACCGCAAGAGACACCGAGTCGTCGCCGATCTTGGTGATACGCACCCGTGCGCTCGACGCGCCACTGGCGTGCAATGAGACGCCGTTCCAGGAGGACGGCAGCAGGACCGCTGCCTGTCGCCGGCCGACCGGACCCGCGAGCCCGGCTGCCGCCTGCACTGCTGCGGCCAGCAGAGCCGGATGCAGACCGTACCGGTCGGCATCGCCGGACACGTCACCGGACAGGGCGATCTCGGCGAACGCCTCCTCGCCTCGCACCCATGCGGAACGCAGGCCCTGAAGGGCCGGTCCGTAGTCGGGACGGTCGCAGAAGTCCTCCAGGTCGACGACCGTCGCGTTCCGTGGCGGCCAGACCGACTCGCCGAACTCCGCGATCCGCTCGCCTGATGAGAGAACGCCCGTGGCGTGCTCGGTCCAAGCCTGGTCCGGAGAGTCCGCGACCTGTGAGTAGAGGCTCACCTTGCGGGCTCCCGACTCGTCGGGAGTGCCCACCCATACCTGCACCAACACTGCGCTGCCCTCGGTGAGGACCAGCGGCTCGCCGAGAGCGAGTTCCTCAATCCGGTCGCATCCGACCTGGTCGCCGGCGCGGATGGCCAGCTCCAGGAACCCGGTCGGGGGAAACACAGTCGTCCCGCCCACCGTGTGGTCCTTCAGCCACGGATGTGCCTTCAGCGAGAGCCGGCCCGTGAACAGCACACCGTCCGAAGCAGCCAACGCGACGGCCGCCCCGAGCAGCGGGTGCCCGGCAGGCATGAGCCCCGCGGCGGTCACGTCGCCTAGGTCCGCCGTCAGCGTGGGCCAGTACCGCTCGTGCTGGAAGGCGTACGTCGGTACATCCACTCGGCGTGCGCCTGTACCGGCGAAGCAGCCCGCCCAGTCGACTCCGACGCCGGCCACATGCAGCCGGGCCAGGGCGGCGAGGAGCGCGGTCTCCTCCGGCCGGTCCTTGCGCAGGGCCGGCACGACAACGACGTTCTGGCCGTCATCGCCCAGGCTTTGCCGGGCCATCGCCGCAAGCACACCGTCGGGGCCCAGCTCCAGGAACGCCGACACACCGGCATCGGTGAGCGTCTTCACCCCGTCGGCGAAACGGACAGTCTCGCGGACGTGGCGCACCCAGTACTCAGGCGTGCACACCAGTTCCGTCGTCGCCGGCTCACCCGTCAGATTCGACACGAGCGGGATCTCCGGGGCCGCGAACGACAGCCCGGACACGACTTGCCGGAACTCCTCCAGCATCGGGTCCATCAACGGCGAGTGAAAGGCGTGGCTGACCGACAACCGCTGCGTCTTACGACCCTCCGCCATGAAGGTCTCGGCAATGCGGGAAACCGCAGCCTCGTCACCCGCAATCACGACCGCCTGCGGACCATTGACCGCCGCAATCGACACACCCTCGATCAGACGGCCGGACACCTCGTCCTCGCCGGCCTGCAGGGCAACCATCGCCCCGCCTGCAGGTAGCGCCTGCATCAGCCGCGCCCGGGCCTCCACCAGCGTGCACGCATCATCCAACGACAGCACCCCGGAAACGTGCGCCGCCGCGATCTCACCAATGGAATGGCCCGCCACGAAGTCCGGGCGCACACCCCACGACTCCACCAGACGGAACAACGCCACCTCGACGGCGAACAACGCCGGCTGCGTGAACCCGGTGTCATTCAGCAGCTCTCCATCACCGAACAACACCTCCCGCAATGGACTGTCCATCCGCTCCAGCACCGCATCCAGTGCCTCCGCGAAAACGGGGAACCGGCCGTACAACTCACGGCCCATCCCCACCCGCTGCGAACCCTGACCCGAGAACAGGACGGCCAGCGACCGTCCGGCAGTGGCCCTGCCCCGGGCCACCTCGGCCAACGCGCCGCCACCGGCCAGCAGCACCGCGCGGTGCTCGAAGGCCGACCGGCCCGTGGCCAGTGAGAAGCCCACGTCGAGCGGAGACAGCGCATCCAGCGACGAGACCCGCCGCAGCTGCTCCGTCAGCGCTTCCTCAGTCTTCGCCGACACCAGCCACGGCACCACGTCGGGCGACGACACCGACGCCGCAGGCTGGTCGGCCGGAGCAGCGACCGGGCCCGCCTGTTCCACGATCACATGCGCGTTCGTGCCGCTGATGCCGAACGACGACACGCCCGCACGCCACGGCCGGTCCACCTCGGGCCACGCCCGCGGCTCCGCCAGCAGCTCCACCGCGCCCGCCGACCAGTCGACGTGGGACGACGGCGCATCCAGATGCAACGTCTTCGGTAGCACACCGCGCCGCATCGCCATGACCATCTTGATCACACCGGCAACGCCTGCCGCAGCCTGCGTATGGCCCAGATTCGACTTCACCGAACCCAGCCACAGCGGACGCTCGTTCTGACGCTCCTGACCGTAGGTGGCCAGCAGCGCCTGCACCTCGATGGGGTCGCCGAGCGGCGTGCCCGTGCCGTGGCCCTCGACGGCGTCCACGTCCGACGGGGTCAGCCCGGCTGCGCGCAGGGCTCGCCGGATCACCCGCTGCTGCGCCGGGCCGTTCGGTGCGGTGAAGCCGTTGGATGCGCCGTCCTGGTTGATGGCCGAGCCGCGCACCAGGGCCAGGACCTGGTGGCCCTTCCGGCGGGCGTCCGAGAGCCGCTCCAGGACGAGCATGCCCACGCCCTCCGACCAGCCGGTGCCGTCGGCGGCGTCCGAGAACGCCTTGCACCGGCCGTCGGAGGCCAGGCCGCCCTGTCGGCTGAACTCCATCAGGGAGCCGGGCGTGGACATGATGTTGACACCGCCGGCGAGTGCCAGTGAGCACTCGCCGGAGCGCAGGGCCTGCGCCGCCATGTGGAGGGCCACCAGGGACGAGGAGCATGCGGTGTCGACGGTCACCGCCGGACCTTCCAGGCCCAGCGTGTAGGAGAGGCGGCCGGATGTGGCGCTGGCCGCGATGCCCGTGCCGATGTCGCCGGTGGCGTCCGCGAGGGACCTGACCAAGAGGTAGGCGTAGTCCTGGCCGTTGGTGCCGACGAAGACACCGGTCTGGCTGCCGCGCAGCGAAACCGGGTCGATTCCGGCGCGCTCGAACGCTTCCCATGAGCTTTCCAGCAGCAGTCGCTGCTGGGGGTCCATCGACACGGCCTCTCGCGGTGAGATGCCGAAGAAACCCGCGTCGAAGTCCGCCGCGCAGTCGAGGAATCCGCCCTTCTGGCTGACGCGGTTGCCCCGCTTGTCGACGCCGGCGTCCTGGAGGGCGTCGAGGTCCCAGCCACGGTCCGTGGGGAACCCGGCGATGGCGTCCGTGCCGGATTCCACCAGGTCCCACAGGGCTTCCGGGGAGTTCACCCCGCCCGGGTAGCGGCAGCTCATCGCGATGATCGCGATGGGTTCCGTGGCTGCGGAGACGAGCTTCTGGTTCTGGCGCCGCAGCCGTTCCGTCTCCTTCATCGAGGACCGGAGGGCTTCGACGACTTTCTCGCTAGGCGTGGTCATTGTCAGCTCCGTCGGTCCCGCTGTCGGTCAGAGAGGTGCCATTCAGTGCCGCCTGCACGAGGTCGTCGACACCCATCGCGTCGATCGATTCGCCGTACGCGTCCTCGGCGCCGGCGGCCGCGTCGCTGTTCGCCCGGGTGCCGGAGGCCAGCTTCAGCAGCGGCTCCAGGACGCCTATCTCCCGCAGCTGGGCGATGGAGACGGAAGCCAGCAGCGACCGGATGCCGGCCTGGTCCACGTCTGCGGCCTCGTCCCCGTCCTCGTCGCCGGGCTCTTCGCTCCGGGCATCGCCGGGCATGAGCTGGTCCAGCATGTGTCCGGCCAGGTCGAGCGGTGTGGGGTGGTCGAACACGAGCGTGGCGGGCAGGCTCAGCCCGGTGGCGCCGTTGAGCTGGTTGCGCAGTTCGACGGAGCTCAGCGAGTCGAAGCCGAGGTCCCTGAACGCCCGGTCGGGTTCGATGGCGTCGGCATCGTTGTGGCCCAGTACTTCGGCGACCCGAGTGCGCACCAGGTCGAGTACGACCGTGGAGCGCCGCCCGGCCGGCAGGTTCGCCAGCTTCTCGCGGAGAGCGGGGCCGGCTGTGTCGGCGCCCGGTGCCGGGGAGCCGGTGGTAGCCGGTCCCGTGGGGGCGGACAGGTCGGCCAGCAGGCGGCTGGGCCTGACAGTGGTGAAGGCCCGTACGAACTGTCCGGGCTCGACGTCGGCGACGACCGTGGTGGCGTCGGCGCTCATGACGACCTGGCGCAGTGCGGTGACCGCGAGGTCGGGGTCCAGTGGCCGGATGCCCGTGCGCTGCGCCAGGACGACCGCCCGACTGTCGGCGGCCATGCCATCTCCGCCCCAGGCGCCCCAGGCGATCGAGGTGGCCGCCAGGCCGCGGGCCCGGCGGTCCTCGGCCAGGGCGTCCAGGACGGCGTTCGCCGCGGCGTAGTTGCCCTGGCCCGGGTTGCCCACCGCCGCGGAGGCGGAGGAGAACAGGGCGAACACCGACAGGTCCAGGTCCCTGGTCAGTTCGTCCAGGAGCAGCGCCGAGGCGACCTTCGCGCGGAAGACCGACTCGAACCGTTCGGGAGTCAGACTGTCGAGTACGCCGTCGTCCAAAATTCCCGCGGCGTGGACGACCCCCGTGAGGGGCGCCTCCTCGGGGATGCCGGCGAGGACGGTGGTCATCGCCTCCCGGTCGGCGGCGTCGCAGGCTGTGAGCGTGACCTCGGCACCCAGGTCGGTGAGTTCGGCACGCAGTTCCTGTGCACCGGGGGCATCCGGGCCGGTGCGGCTGATCAGCACCAGGTGACGGGCGCCCGCGGTGGCCAGGTGGCGGGCGACCTGGGCGCCGAGGGCGCCGGTGCCGCCGGTGACCAGCACGGTGCCGGTGGGGTCCCAGGTGCGTACGGGCTGTCCGCCCGGCAGGGGCGCCAGCCTGCGGCCGAAGAGTGCCGAGGGCCGCACGGCGACCTGATCCTCGCCGTCGGGTTCGGCGAGGACACCCGCGAACCGGGTGCCCGAGCGCTCGTCGACGACTTCGGGCAGGTCAATCAGGCCACCCCAGCGCTGCGGGTACTCCAGCGCGGCGACCCGGCCCAGGCCCCACACGCCGGCCTGTGCCAGTCCCGGTACGGGCTCGGAGCCCGACACCGCGACCGCGGCTCGCGTCACGCACCACAGGGGTGCGCCGATGGCGGCGTCGCCGAGCGCCTGCACGAGCGTGGCGGTGAGCACCAGTCCGGCGGGCACGCCGCTCGTGTCCTGTGATTCCTCGAGGGCGAGCAGGGAGAGCACGCCAGTGAACTCCCGGCCGGCGGCGGTCTGCTCGCGCAGCCGCTCGGCCAGGGCTTCCCGCTTGGGGTCGGCGACTTCGAGGCACACCACGTCGGGGCCCAGGAGCCCGACGACGCCGGCCGTCCAGTCCTCGTCGGAGTGCCCGGCGGGAACCACCGCGAGCCAGGTCCCGGACAGGGTGGCCGTACGGGCCCTGCTCAGCGGCTTCCAGGTGATCAGCTGACGCCAGCCATCCACGACGGACTGTTCGCTTCGCCGGCTGCGCCAGTCCCGCAGCGCCGGGAGCACCTTGGACAAGGAGTCGCTGTCGACGTCCAGGGTCGTGACGAGGGATTCGAAGTCCTCACCCTGGATCGCGGACCAGAACTCGGCGTCCTCGCTGCCCGGGGCAGGAGTCGCCGCGGGCTTGGTCTCCGGCCAGAACCGCTGTCGCTGGAAGGCGTAGGTCGGCAGGTCGACCCGGCTCGCCCCGCTCCCGGCGAAGACACCGGACCACTGCGGACGCGCGCCGTTGACGTGCATGCGGGCCAGGGCGGTGACCAACGACGCTTCCTCACCGCGGTCCTTGCGCAGCGCCGGTACGGTCACCGCCTGCGGGAAGGTGCCGTCGAGGGTCTCCTGGGCCATCGCGCACAGGACACCGTCCGGGCCGATCTCCATGAACCGCGTCACGCCACGTTCGGCCAGCGTGCGTACGCCGTCGCCGAAGCGTACGGCCTGACGGATGTGATCGACCCAGTAACCGGGGTCGCACACCTGCTCCGCGGTGGCCACTCCACCGGTCAGGTTCGACACGAGCGGCAGGGTCGGCGCAGCGTACGACACGCTACGAGCGACCTGCCCGAAGTCCTCAAGCATGGCGTCCATATGCGGTGAGTGAAATGCATGGCTCACCCGCAAACGCCTAGTCTTTCGGCCGTCGGCGTCGAAACCTTCGGTAATCCGCAGCACAGCGGCTTCGTCACCGGCGATGACGACCGCGTTCGGGCCGTTGACGGCGGCGATGGAAACGCCCTCTGCCAGCCGCTCGGTCACCTCGCTCACGGTGGCCTGGATCGCCGCCATGGCGCCGCCCGCGGGCAGTGCCTGCATCAGCCGCGCCCGGGCCGCCACCAACGTGCAGGCGTCCTCGAGCGACAGCACGCCCGCCACGTGGGCGGCAGCGAGTTCACCGATCGAGTGTCCGGCCACGAAGTCCGGGCGGATGCCCCACGACTCCACCAGACGGAACAGCGCAACCTCGACGGCGAACAAGGCCGGCTGCGTGAATCCGGTCTGGTTCAACAGCTCCTCGTCATCGAACATCACCTCCCGCAGCGGACGGACCAACTCGATGTCGAAGCGCGCCAGTACCGCGTCCAGGGCCTCCGCGAAGACGGGGAACCGGCCGTACAACTCCCGGCCCGTCCCCACCCGCTGCGAACCCTGACCCGAGAACAAGAACGCCGACTTGCCGGCCGGGACGGCCCGGCCCTGGACGACCTGCGGTGCGCTGTGCCCGCCGACGAGCGCCGTCAGACCCTTGAGCAGCTCCTCGCGGTCGCTCGCCAGGACCGTGGCCCGGTGCTCGAAGTCGGAGCGGGACGTGGCCAGGGAGTAGGCAAGGTCGGTGACTGCCAGGCCGGGGTGTGCGGTCACGTACGACAGCAGCTGTCCCGCCTGGGCCCGCACCGCGTCCGGTGCCACGGCGGACAGCGAAACCGGCGTCGGAAGGGGCGCGTGCCGTTCGCCGTTCCCGGCGGGCTCCGCATGCTCCCCGCCCACCGGCGCTTGTTCGACAATCACATGCGAGTTGGTGCCGCTGGCACCGAAGGCCGAGATTCCGGCCCGGCGCGGACGGCCGGTCTCCGGCCATTCCGCTTCGTCGGTCAGCAGCTCGACGGCACCGGCCGACCAGTCGACGTGCGTCGACGGCTGGTCGATGTGCAGCGTCCTCGGCAGTACGCCGTGCCGCATCGCCATGACCATCTTGATGACACCGGCGACGCCCGCCGCTGCCTGCGTGTGACCGATGTTCGACTTGACGGATCCCAGCAGGAGGGGCCTTTCACGGTCCCGGCCGTAGGTGGACAGGAGCGCCTGGGCCTCGATCGGGTCACCAAGAGTGGTGCCGGTGCCGTGTGCCTCCACCGCGTCCACGTCGACAGGTGACAGGCCGGCGTTGGCCAGGGCCCGCCGGATCACCCGCTGTTGCGAAGGGCCGTTGGGGGCGGTGATGCCGTTGGACGCGCCGTCCTGGTTGATGGCCGAACCGCGCAGTACGGCCAGTACCTGGTGGCCGAGGCGCTGTGCGTCCGAGAGCCGTTCGACGACGAGGATGCCCACACCCTCGGACCAGCCCGTTCCGTCGGCGGCGTCCGAGAACGCCTTGCACCGGCCGTCGGGCGAAAGGGCGCCCATCTCGCCGAACTCGACGAACGTCACCGGTGTGGACATCACCGTCACACCACCGGTGAGGGCCACGGAGCACTCTCCCGAGCGCAGCGCCTGAGCAGCCAGGTGCAGGGCCACCAGGGAGGAGGAGCACGCCGTGTCCACGGTCACCGACGGACCCTCCAGGCCGAGGGTGTAGGACAGCCGTCCGGAGAGGAGGCTGGCCGACTGCGCGGTCTGGGCGTGACCGATGTGCCCGGCGTCCGGACGGTAGTCGCCGCTGCCGCCACCGATGAACACACCGGTGTCACCGCCGCGCAGCGCGGCCGGGTCGATCCCGGCTCGCTCGAGCGCCTCCCACGCGGCCTCGAGGACGATGCGCTGCTGCGGGTCCATGACCATCGCCTCGCGCGGCGAGATCCCGAAGAAGCCGGGGTCGAAGTCCGCCGCGTCGTACAGGAAGCCGCCCTGCTGGGTGCGGGTGCGGCCCCGGCCGTCCCGGTCGCCGCGGGTCAGCCGGTCGAGGTCCCAGCCGCGGTCGGCGGGGAAGCCGTCGATGACGTCCACTCCCCCGCTCACCAACTGCCACAGGTCCTCGGGCGACCGGACGCCGCCCGGGTAGCGGCAGCTCATGCCGACGATCACGATCGGGTCGTCGGCGACGGCCCGGTCCTGGGTGAGCGGGCCGGACGTCGCGGCCTGCTCGTCCCGCTCGCCGAGGAGTTCGGCTCGCAGGTGGTCCGCCAGCAGGGCGGGGGTCGGGTAGTCAAAGACGAGCGTGGCGGGCAGGCTCAGCCCGGTAACGGCCGCGAGCTGGTTGCGGAGATCGACGGCGGTGAGCGAGTCGAATCCCAGGTCCCGGAAGGCCTGTCCGGACGGGACGGCGTCGGCACCCGCGTACCCCAGGACCGCCGCTACTTCGGTACCGACCAGGGTCAGCAGCAGCTCTGTGCGGTCGGCTGCGGAGAGCGTGAGCAGCTCGCCCCGCAGCGTGGAGGCGGTCGTCGCCTTGCCCTGCTCGCCCACCTCGGTATCCGCAACGGCCTGCCGGGCCTCGGGCAGCTCAGCGAAGAGGGAACTGCGCCGGGAGCGGGTGAAGGCCGGCGCGAACCGGTCCCACGCCACATCGGCCACGGTCACCGCTGTTTCGCCGTCACCGGTGGCCCGGCCGAGCGCGGCCATGGCCCGCTCGGGATCCATGGCGGGCAGTCCGTTGGCCCGCAGATGTGCGGCCAGGCCGTCCTGGGCGGAGTCCGCCCAGGCGCCCCAGGCGACCGACAGGGCCCGCCCGCCGTGTGCGCGGCGCTGCTGGGCCACGGCGTCCAGGTAGGCGCTCGCCGCGGCCCCGGCGCCCTGGCCGCTGATGCCCCAGACGCCCGAGATCGACGAGAACAGCACGAACGCGTCGAGCTGCTGCTCGCCGAGCACCGTTTCCAGGCTCTCGACGTCCGCGTGCACCGCGGACAGGAACGCGTGGGGCTCCTGCGGCGTGGAGCCGTCGAGCGGCTCCCTGCTCTCGCCCGTGTGGACCACCGCCGTCAGCGGGAACCGTTCGGGAACCGAGGCCAGTGCCGCCGACAGCGCGTCGCGGTCGGCCACCTCGCAGGTGGCCAGGGTGAGTTCGACGCCCAGCCCGGCCAGCTCGGCTCGCAGCCGGGTGGCGCCCGTCCCGGCGGGCTCGTCCTTGCCGAGCAGCAACACGTGTTCGGCGCCACGGCCGGCGAGCCAGCGGGCCACATGGCCGCCGAAGCCCGTCGCCCGGCCGGTGACCAGCACCGTGCCGGCCGGTCGCCAGGGGGTGGCGGCCCGGTCGACGGAGACGCGGACCAGTCGGCGCGCGAAGGCTCCGGAGGGCCGCAGGGCGACCTGGTCCTCACCGTGCGAGCCGGACACGATGCCGCGGAACCGGTCGGCCGACCGCCGGTCGAGCACCTCCGGGGCGTCGATCAAGCCGCCCCACCTCGTCGGGTGGTCCAGCGCGGCGACCCGGCCGAGCCCCCAGACCGCCGCCTGTGCCGCGTTCTTCAGGACTTCCGAACGTCCAACCGACACCGCGCCGCGGGTGAGGCACCACAGGGGGGCGTCGATTCCGGCGTCGGCCAATACCCGCAAAGTGGCATCAGGCCAGGCCAGACCGGTCGGCAGACTCTGATCCCCGAGTGCGGTCGGCGTGCCGGCGGTGGCGAGCAGGGAGATGACGCCCGCGTAGGCCGTGTCGTGGGTGGCGAGCCGCTCGACGAGACCTGTGCCATCAGCCACATCGGCTTCGACACACACCGTGTCGGCGCCGACCGCCCCGACCACGGCGGAGAACCACGCGTCCTGTGCCTGTCCTGCGGGGACCAGCACCAGCCACGTGCCCGAGGGGGTACCCGTGACCGTCCCGGTCAAGGGTTTCCAGCTCACCCGGTACCGCCAGCCGTCCACGACGGACGACTCGTTCCGCTTGTGGCGCCACGCGGACAGCGCCGGCACCAGGGCCGACAGAGACACATCGTCCAGGCCCAGCGTGGACGACAGCGACTCCAGGTCCTCTCGCTCCACCGCCGACCAGAACTCGGCGTCCACGGCATCCGGCGCACCGGCAACACCCTGTGCAGCCGCGCTCTCCGGCCAGTACCACTCGCGCTGGAAGGCATAAGTCGGCAGGTCGACACGGCGGGCACCCGTGCCGGTGAACAGGGCCGGCCAGTCGACGCCGACGCCCACGACGTGCAGCCGGGCGAGAGCGGTGAGGAGAGCGGTCTCCTCCGGGCGGTCCTTGCGCAGGGCCGGAACGACAACGGTGCCACGCTGACTGCCGTTGTCCAGCGTCTGCTGGGCCATCGCGGTGAGCACACCATCGGGGCCCAGCTCCAGGAACGCCGACACACCGGCCTCGGTGAGCGCCTTCACACCATCGGCGAAACGGACGGTCTCACGAACATGACGGACCCAGTACTCGGGGCTGCAGACGAGTTCGGCAGTCGCCTGTTCACCGGTGACGTTCGAGATGAGCGGGATCTGCGGGGCCGAGAAGGTCAGTGCGGACGCGACCTTGCGGAACTCCTCCAGCATCGGATCCATCAACGGCGAGTGGAAAGCGTGGCTGACCGACAACCGCTGCGTCTTACGACCCTCCACCGCGAAAGCCTCGGCAATCCCCACCACCGCGGCCTCGTCACCCGCGATGACCACCGAAGTCGGACCGTTGACCGCCGCAATCGACACACTCTCGACCAGACGGTCGGACACCTCATCCTCACCGGCCTGCACGGCAACCATCGCCCCACCGGCAGGCAACGCCTGCATCAACCGCGCCCGAGCCGCCACCAGCGCGCACGCATCATCCAACGACAACACCCCGGAAACGTGCGCCGCCGCGATCTCACCAATGGAATGGCCCGCCACGAAGTCCGGGCGCACGCCCCACGACTCCACCAGACGGAACAACGCGACCTCGACGGCGAACAGCGCCGGCTGCGTGAACCCGGTCTCGTTCAGCAGCTCCTCGTCACCGAACATCACCTCCCGCAGCGGACGGTCCAACTCGATGTCGAAGCGCGCCAGCACCGCATCCAGTGCCTCCGCGAAGACGGGGAACCGGCCGTACAACTCACGGCCCATCCCCACCCGCTGCGAACCCTGACCCGAGAACAGGAACGCCGACTTGCCGGCCACCGCGTCGGTGAGGCCGCGCGCGATCTCCGAGGCTGCGCTTCCCTCGCCTTCGGCCAGGAGCACCGCTCGGTGCGCGAACGTCGACCTGCCGGTGGCCAGGGCGTACCCGACGTCGACGGTGGAGAGGCCCGGCTCCGCCGCCACGAACGACGTGAGCCGTTCGATCTGTTCCCGCAGCGCCTCCGGGGTCTTGCCGGAGATCAGCCACGGCACCACGCCCGGCACGGTGACCGGCTTCGTCTCCTGCGCTTCCGCGGCTTCGGCAGCCGGCGGTGCCTGTTCGACGATGACGTGCGCGTTCGTGCCGCTGACGCCGAAGGCGGACACACCGGCCCGGCGCGGTCGTCCCGTCTCCGGCCACGCCTGCTGCTCCTGGACGAGCGAGACCGCGCCGTCCGACCAGTCGACGTGCGAGGACGGGGCATCGACGTGCAGGGTCCTGGGCAGTGTGCCGTGCCGCATGGCCATGACCATCTTGATGATGCCGGCGACGCCCGCCGCGGCCTGGGTGTGGCCCAGGTTCGACTTCACCGCTCCGAGGAGCAGCGGCCGTTCACGGTCGCGGCCGTATGCCGCGATGAGGGCTTGGGCCTCGATGGGGTCGCCCAGGGTGGTGCCCGTGCCGTGCGCCTCCACGGCGTCGATGTCCGCGGGTGCCAGGCCGGCGTCGGCCAGGGCCTGGCGGATCACGCGCTGTTGTGCGCGTCCGTTGGGGGCGGTCAGGCCGTTCGATGCGCCGTCCTGGTTGACCGCAGCTCCGCGCACGATGCCGAGGACGTGGTGTCCGTTGCGGCGGGCGTCGGAGAGCCGTTCCAGTACGAGCATGCCCGCGCCCTCGGACCAGGCGGTGCCGTCAGCCGTGTCCGCGAACGCCTTGCACCGGCCGTCGGGAGCGAGTCCGCCCTGCGCCGTGAACTCCACGAAGGCGTCGGGGCTGGACATCACCGTGACGCCACCGGCGAGTACGAGCGTGCACTCGCCGCTGCGCAGGGCCCGTGAGGCCATGTGCAGGGCCACGAGAGAGGAGGAGCAGGCGGTGTCGACGGTCACCGCTGGGCCTTCCAGGCCCAGTGTGTAGGACAGTCGTCCGGACATGATGCTCGCCGTATTGCCGGTGGCGACGTGTCCCTGGACGTCGGCGGTGCCCCTGCGCAGTACGGAGGTGTAGTCCTGGCCGTTGGTGCCGACGAAGACACCGGTCTGGCTGCCGCGCAGTGCGGAGGGATCGATGCCGGCGCGTTCCAGCGCCTCCCATGTGGTTTCGAGCAGCAGTCGCTGCTGCGGGTCCATGGCGATCGCCTCGCGCGGTGAGATCCCGAAGAATCCGGCGTCGAAGCGGCCGACGCCCTCCAGGAAGCCGCCTTCGAGGGTGGCTGAGTTGCCCCGGGAGAGGGTGTCCAGATCCCAGCCGCGGTCGGCCGGGAATCCGGAGATCGCGTCCTCTCCCCGGGACAGCAGTCGCCACAGGTCCTCTGGGGTTTCCACGCGGCCGGGGAAGCGGCAGCCCATGCCGACGATCGCGATGGGGTCGTCGTCCACGGCTCGTACGGCCTGGGCCGGGGTGTCCTGTTCCGGCATCGAGCCGAGGAGCTCGGTGAGGAGGTGTTCGGACAGGACGAGCGGGGTGGGGTAGTCGTAGACGAGGGTGGCCGGCAGACGCAGGCCGGTCGTCGCGGTGAGTGCGTTGCGCAGTTCGACGGTGGTCAGCGAGTCGAAGCCGAGGTCGCTGAAGGCCTGATCGGCACCGATGTTGTTGGCGTCGGAGTGGCCGAGGACCGCTGCGACGTGGGTGCGCAGGAGGTCCAGAACAAAGCGTGAGCGTGCCGCTTCTGACAGACCGCTCAGCCGCTGCCGCAGTACCGGCTCCTGCATGGCCGGGCCGTCCGTGCCGCCGCCGGCTGTGGTGAGGGCGTGACGCACTTCGGGCAGGTCACCGACGAGGGGGTTCGGGCGGAGTGCGGCGAACACCGCGGCGAAGCGGTCCCAGTCGATGTCGGCCACGGTCAGTGCCGTGTCGTCGTATTCGATGGCGTGCTGGAGTGCGGAGAGGGCGAGTTGAGGCGTCATGGGAGCGAAGCCGCCGCGGCGTACGCGGCTTTCGACGCCCTCTCCGTCGGCGGCCATGCCTGCTTCGGCCCAGGGCCCCCAGGCGATGGAGGTCGCGGGCAGGCCGTGCGTCCGCCGGTGTTCCGCGAAGGCGTCGAGGAACGCGTTGGCGGCGGCGTAGTTACCCTGTCCGGCGGCGCCGAGGGCGCCCGCTGTGGAGGAGAACAGGACGAAGGCGGTCAAGCCGAGGTCCTGAGTCAGTTCGTGCAGGTTCACCGTCGAGGTGATCTTCGCGCGCAGTACGGCGGAGAACTTCTGCGGTGTCAGGGTGTCGACGACTCCGTCGTCGACCACGCCGGCGGTGTGGATGACCGTGGTGAGCGGGTGTTCTTCGGGCACGCCGGCCAGGACGGCCGTGAGAGCGTCGCGGTCCGCGGTGTCACAGGTGGCGAGAGTGACCTTGGTGCCGAGTTCGGTGAGCTCGGTGCGGAGCTCTTCGGCGCCCGGTGCCTCGGGGCCCCGGCGGCTGACGAGCAGCAGGTGTTCGGCGCCGCGGCCGGCCAGCCATCGTGCGACGTGGCCGCCCAGGCCGCCGGTGCCGCCGGTGATGAGCACGGTGCCGGTGGGGGTGAACTCGCCAGGAGCGGGGGTCTCACCGACGGGGTGGTGGATCAGGCGGCGTACGAAGGTCCCGGAGGGCCGGACGGCGACCTGGTCCTCGCCGCCGGTGCCCGCGAGCACGCCCGCCAGGCGGCGGACGGTGGTCTCGTCGAGTGCCGCCGGAAGGTCGACCAGGCCGCCCCAGCGCTGCGGCTGCTCCAGCCCGACGACCCGGCCCAGGCCCCATACTGCCGACTGTGCCGGTGCGGTGAGCTGTTCCGATCGGCCGACCGTCACGGCCTCACGGGTCACGCACCACAGGGGCGCGTCGATGCCGGCGTCGCCCAGGGCCTGCACGGCTGCTGCCGTGAGCAGCAGGCCCGCGGGGACGTCGGGCTCCGTGGCCGAGGCGTCTTCGTGCAGGGCGAGCAGCGACAGTACGCCGGCGAGATCGGTGCCGGATACGGCCAGTTCGCGCAGGCGGTGGGCCAGGGCGTCCCGGTCGTGATCGGCGACCTCGATGCGGATAGTGGCGGTGCCCAGGCCGTCGACGACGGAGCCGGTCCACTCCTGGTCGGCCGTGCCGGCGGAAGTGAGGACCAGCCAGGTCCCCGCGGGGGGTGCTGTCGGCGCGCCGGTGAGGGGCTTCCAGACGGCCCGGTAGCGCCAGCTGTCGACGGTGGACTGTGCGCGGCGCCGGCGGCGCCAGGAGGACAGTGCGGGCACCATGGCGGTGAGCGTGTCGTCGTCGAGTTCGAGGGAGGAGCCCAGCGACGTCAGGTCGGCTCGTTCGACCGCCGACCAGAACTCCGCGTCCACCGGGTCGGCCGGGGCAGGCGCCGTCGCGGACCCGGCGATGGCCTCCGGCCAGTAGCGCTGCCGCTCGAACGGGTAGGTCGGCAGGTCGACGTGGCGCGCGCTGCTGCCGGCGAACACGCCGTTCCAGTCCACCCGCGCCCCGTTTGCGTACAGCCGTGCGAGGGCGGTCGTAACAGCCGGGACCTCGGGTCGTTCCCGGCGCAGTGCCGGGACTCCGACGATCTTCGAATCGTCACCGAGGGTCTCCCGCGCGGCGCCGGAGAGGACGCCGTCGGGGCCGAGTTCGAGGAAGCTGCTCATGCCCTGGCCGGCGAGCCACTCGACGGCGTCGGCGAACCGGACCGTGCCGCGGACCTGTCCGACCCAGTACTCCGGGGAGCACAGCTGCTCCGTCGTGGAGAGCTCGCCGGTGACGGTGGAGACGAACGCGACTGTCGGAGGCCGGTAGGTCACCCCTGCGGCGACGCGGGCGAAGTCCTCGAGCATGGCGTCCATGTGCGGTGAGTGGAAGGCATGGCTGACCCGCAGTCGCCTGGTCCTGCGCCCGTCGGCCTCGAAGCGGGCGGCGACGGCCTGGACCGCGTCCTCGTCGCCCGCGACGACCAGCGACGCCGGCCCGTTGATGACCGCGATGGAGACGCGGTCCTCCTGCCCTGCCAGCAGCGGCAGGACCTCGCTCTCGCTCGCCTCCAGCGCGACCATGGCTCCGCCGGCGGGCAGCCGGGCCATCAGCCGGCCGCGTGCCGCGACCAAGGTGCAGGCGTCCTCCAGGGAGAGCACGCCCGCGGCGTGCGCGGCGGCGAACTCGCCGATGGAGTGGCCGGTGACGTAGTCGGGGCGCAGTCCCCACGACTCGACGAGGCGGAACAGCGCCACTTCGAGCGCGAAGAGCGCGGGCTGGGTGTAGCCGGTGTCGTCGAGCAGTTCCGCCTCGGGGGCGCCCGGTTCGGCGAACAGGACGTCGCGCACGGGGCGGTCGAGCTCGGTGTCGAGGCAGGCCAGTACGGAGTCCAGGGCGTCGGCGTACACGGGGAACCGGTCGTAGAGCTCGCGGCCCATGCGCGGCCGCTGGCTGCCCTGGCCGGTGAACAGGAAGGCCAGCCTTCCACGGCCGGTGCGGCCGGTGACGACAGCGCTGTCGGGCATGCCGTCGCGCAGGGCTTCGAGGGCTCGTACGAGCGTGTCGCGCCCGTCGGTGACCACTGCCGCCCGGTGGTCCAGGCTCGCCCTGGTGGTGGCCAGCGAGCGGGCCAGGTCGGGGAGCGGTAGTCCGGGCCGTTCTTCGACGAGCGACAGCAGCCGCCCGGCCTGTGCCCGCAGCGCCGCTTCCGTCCGCGCGGAGAGCACCAGGGGTACGGTGCCGGGCTCGGCGGGGGCTTCCGGCGCCGGGTCCGCTTGTGCGGCGGGCGGCTCGGGGGCCTGTTCCAGAACGGTGTGGACGTTGGTGCCGCTGAGGCCGAAGGAGGAGACACCGGCGCGGCGCGGTCGGCCGGTCTCGGGCCACTCGCTGTGCTCGGTCAGCAGCCGGATGGCGCCGGAGGCCCAGTCGACGTGCGAGGAGGGCTCGTCGATGTGCAGGGTCTGCGGGACGGTTCCGTGGCGCATGGCCATGACCATCTTGATGACGCTGGCGACGCCGGACGCCATCTGGGTGTGACCGATGTTGGATTTGACCGAGCCCAGCAGCAGGGGCCGTTCCCGGTCCTGGCCGTAGGTGGCCAGCAGGGCCTGGGCCTCGATGGGGTCGCCCAGCTTGGTGCCGGTGCCGTGGCCGTCCACGACGTCGACGTCGGCGGCTGAGACGCCCGCGTTGGCGAGGGCCTGGCGGATCACCCGTTGCTGCGAGGGGCCGTTGGGGGCGGTCAGTCCGTTGGACGCGCCGTCCTGGTTGACGGCGCTGCCCCGGACGACAGCCAGCACGCGGTGGCCGTTGCGCAGGGCGTCGGAGAGCCGCTCGACGAGTACCAGGCCGACGCCTTCGGCGAGGCTCATGCCGTCGGCGGCCTCGGAGTACGCCTTGCAGCGGCCGTCGGCCGCCATGGCGCGCTGGCGGCTGAAGCCGACGAACGCGTTGGGCGTGGCCATGATGCTCACGCCGCCGGCCAGGGCGAGGGAGCTTTCGCCGTTGCGCAGCGACTGGCACGCCAGGTGCAGGGCGACCAGCGACGACGAGCAGGCGGTGTCGAGGGTGACCGCCGGGCCTTCCAGGCCGAAGGTGTAGGACAGCCGGCCGGACAGGACGCTGGAGATGGTGCCGGTGATCAGGTGTCCCTCGGCGCCTTCGGGGCCCGCCCCGCCGGAGGTGTAGTCCTGGTAGCTCGCTCCGATGAAGGTGCCGGTCAGACTGGAACGGAGGGAGGCGGGGTCGATGCCTGCCCGCTCCAGGGCCTCCCAGGCGGTCTCGAGCAGCAGGCGCTGCTGCGGGTCCATCGCGAGCGCCTCTCGGGGCGAGATGCCGAAGAATCCGGCGTCGAAGTCCGCCACGTCGTGCAGGAATCCGCCGCGCGTGGAGTACGTCTTGCCGGGCCGGTCGGGGTCCGGGTCGTACAGGCCGTCGGTGTCCCAGCCGCGGTCCAGGGGGAACTCGGTGATGGCGTCGCCGCCCGCGGCGACGAGGTCCCACAGTTCTTCGGGTGAGCTGATGCCGCCCGGGTAGCGGCAGCTCATCCCGATGATGGCGATGGGCTCATCGCTTGCCGACGTGCTGACCGGTGCCGAGGTCTCGACGCGCGCACCCGCCATCTGGCCGCGCAGGTACTCCACGAGCGCGAGCGGGTTCGGATAGTCGAACACCATGGTGCTCGGCAGGGCCAGCCCGGTCACGGTGGACAGCCGGTTTCGCAGGTCCACCGCGGTAAGGGAGTCGAAGCCCACGTCGCGGAAGGCCCGCTGTTCGGACAGGACGTCGGGCGAGGCGTGGCCGAGAACAGTCGATGCTTCCGCACGGACCAGGTCCAGCAGGGCCCGGTCCTGCTCGACGGGGGGCAGGGCCAGGAGCCGGGCGACGAACTCGCTGTTCGAGGCGGGGGCGGTGCTCTCCTCCTCCAGCCGCTGGACGTCGGGGACGTCCTCGAACAGGGATGTGGGCCGTCCGGAGGTGAAGACCGGGTAGTAGCGCTCCCAGTCGATGTCGGCGATCGACAGCACGCTCTCGTCGTGGTCGAGTGCCTGCCGCAGCCCGGCCAGGGCAAGTTTCGGCTCCATGAACACCAGGCCGCTCCGGCGGATCTGGCTGGGGTCGA
Source organism: Streptomyces sp. NPDC026206 (assembly GCF_040638465.1). Classification (NCBI taxonomy): domain Bacteria; kingdom Bacillati; phylum Actinomycetota; class Actinomycetes; order Kitasatosporales; family Streptomycetaceae; genus Streptomyces; species Streptomyces sp. NPDC026206. The sequence continues at coordinate 218,332 of NZ_JBEZYL010000010.1, read as the reverse complement.
CCCGGCCGAGCTTGATGTCGTCGGCCCAGATGCCCCACGATACGGACGTCGCACACGCCCCACGGGCTCGGCGGTTCTCGGCCAGTGCGTTGAGGTAGGCGTTGGCGGCGACGTAGGCCGCGTGCGCTCCGCTTCCCCACATGCCGGCGGTGGAGGAGTACAGGACGAAGGCGTCGAGCTGGTCGTCGTCGAGGAGTTCGTCGAGATGCCTCGCACCTTGGACCTTGGCGTCGACGACCTTGGCGAAGGCGTCGAGTCCGGTCTCCGCGAGTGGCGCCAGTTCGATGACGGCGGCGGTGTGGACCACGGTGCGTACGGTGTGCCCGTCGGCCTTCAGTCGGTCGAGGAGACCGGCGACCGCGTCCTTGTCCGTCAGGTCGCAGGCGACGACGGTGGCTTCGCAGCCCTGCTCGGTGAGCTGTTCGACGAGTTCGGTCGCGCCGGGGGCGTCCATGCCCCGGCGGCTGGTCAGGACGATGTGTCCGGCGCCCTGCTCGACGAGCCAGCGCGCCAGGTGGGGTGCCAGCGTTCCGGTGCCTCCGGTGACCAGGGTGGTGCCTCGCGGCGACCAGCTGCGTGCCGGGGCGGAGTCGGCGGACGCGGCGCGCACGACGCGCCGGGCGAGCACGCCGGAGGGGCGGATGGCCAGCTGGTCCTCGCCGGTGCGGCCCGAGAGGACGGCTGCAAGCCGCTCACCGGCGCGCCGGTCGAGCTGCTCGGGCAGGTCCACCAGCCCGCCCCAGCGCTGCGGGTGTTCCAGGGCCGCAGTCCAGCCCAGGCCGAGGATCTGTGCCTGGACGGGACGGGTCAGCCGGTCCGAGCGCCCGGTGGAGACGGCGCCCCGGGTCAGGCACCACAGGGGCGCGCCGATGCAGGCGTCTCCGAGGGCCTGGACGAGCGTGACGCTCAGGGCTAGCCCGTGGGCCAGCTCGGGGTGTCGCTCGCCGGGGGCTTCGGCGTCCGCCAGCAGCGATACCACGCCCGCGAGCTCTGCGGTGTCCTCGGCGGCGAGGTCAGCCAGGCGCGTGGTCAGGGTGGCCCGGTCGAGGCAGGAGTCGTCAAGGACCAGGCGGTGGATGCGGGCTCCGTGCGCGGTCAGGGTGGATTCGACGTCGTCCCCGGCGAGGCCCTCGGCCGTGACGAGCAGCCAGGTGCCCGCCAGCGCTGCCGTGGGCAGGGCACTGAGCGGCTTCCAGGTGGCGCGGTAGCGCCAGGAGTCCACGGTGGTGCGGTCACGGCGGCGACGGCGCCAGTCGGACAGGGCCGGGAGCACGGGAGCCAGGGAGGTCCCGTCGACGCGCAGGCTGGAGGCCAGCGATTCGACGTCCTCCTGCTCGACGGCGGCCCAGAACTCGCTGTCCGCGGGGTCCGCTCCGTTCTGCGACTGCGGCTTCGCGGGAATGGCCCACAGGTGCTCGCGCTGGAAGGCGTACGTGGGGAGGGCCACTCGCTGCGTGTCGCTGCCGGCGAAGACCCGCGTCCAGTCCGTGTGCACGCCCCGGACGAAGGCTTCGGCGAGGGAGGTCAGGAAGCGGTCGGTGCCGCCCTGGTCGCGCCGGAGGGTGCCGAGCACCGCGGCCCGGGCGCCGACGTCCTCCACGGTCGCCTGGACGCCCATGGTCAGCACGGGGTGGGAGCTGACCTCGATGAACACCCGGTGTTCCTGGCCGAGCAGCTCCCGGATCGCGGGCTCGAACCGCACGGTCTGCCGCAGGTTGCGGTACCAGTAGCCGGCGTCGAGGGCGGTGGTGTCCAGCCAGTCGCCCGTCACCGTCGAGAAGAACGGCACCTGAGCGGACTGCGGCCTGACCGGTGCGAGGGTCGTCAGCAGTTCGTCACGCAGCAGTTCCACCTGGGCGGAGTGCGAGGCGTAGTCCACGGCGATCCGCCGTGCCCGGACGCCCTCGGCGGTCAGCGCGGCCATCAGGGTCTCCAGCGGCTGCGGTGCGCCGGAGACCACGACGGCCCCGGGGCCGTTGACGGCGGCGATGGAGATCTCGCCGTCGAAGGCGCGCAGGCGCTCCTCGACCACGGCCACCGGCAGCGGGACCGACACCATGCCGCCGGATCCGGCCAGGACGCGGGCGATGGCCTGGCTGCGCAGTGCCACTACGCGCGCGGCGTCCTCCAGCGTCAGCGCTCCGGCGACGGCGGCCGCGGCGATCTCGCCCTGCGAGTGGCCGACCACGGCGTCCGGGCGGACGCCGTAGGAGCGCCACAGCTCGGCCAGCGACACCATCACGGCGAACGAGGCGGGCTGTACGACGTCGACACGGTCCAGGGAGGGGGCACCCTCGGCCTGGCGGAGGACGTCGACGAGCGACCAGTCGACGAATGCCGACAGCGCCGCCGCGCACTCGTGCAGGCGCTCGGCGAAGACCGGGGACTCCTCCAGCAGGCGTGCGCCCATTCCCAGCCACTGGGAGCCCTGGCCGGGGAACACAAAAACGATCTTGCCGTCGGCGTCGGCCGTGCCGTGGACGGCTGCCCCCGACGACTCGCCGGCAGCCAGGGCACGCAGCTCGCCCAGCAGCTCACCGGTGCCGTTGCCGATGACCACGGCGCGGTGGTCGAACACCGTGCGGGAGGTCACGAGGGCGTGGCCGACGTCGGCCGGGCGGGTCTGCGGGGCGGCCTCGAGGTGAGCGGCGAGGTTGGCGGCCTGGGCGCGCAGAGCACCCGGCGTCCGCGCGGACAGCATCCACGGGACGGCGCCGTCCGGCGCCGCCTCCGCGGCGGGGGCCGCCTCCTGCTGCCGCGGTGCCTCTTCGAGGACCGCGTGGGCGTTGGTACCGCTGATGCCGAAGGAGGAGACCGCGCAGCGGCGTGGCCGCTCGCCCTCCTGCCATGCGATGTGCTCGGTCAGCAGGGACACGGTGCCCGGCGTCCAGTCGATGTGGGAGGACGGCTCCTCGGCGTGCAGGGTGCGCGGCAGCGTGCCGTGGCGCATCGCCATGACCATCTTGATCACACCGGCGACGCCTGCCGCCGACTGGGTGTGGCCGATGTTGGACTTGACGGAGCCCAGCAGGAGTGGGTGGTCCGCGTCGCGGTCCTGGCCGTAGGTGGCCTGGAGGGCCTGGGCCTCGATGGGGTCACCGAGCGCGGTGCCGGTGCCGTGCGCCTCCACGACGTCGATGTCGGCGGTGGAGAGGCCGGAGTTGGTCAGGGCCTGCCGGATGACGCGCTGCTGCGAGGGGCCGTTGGGGGCGGTGAGCCCGTTCGAGGCACCGTCCTGGTTGATGGCCGAGCCGCGCACGACGGCGAGGATGTCGTGGCCGTTGCGGCGGGCGTCGGAGAGGCGCTCCAGGACGAGGATGCCCACGCCTTCGGCCAGCGTCATGCCGTCGGCGGCTTCGGAGAAGGCCTTGCAACGGCCGTCCTGAGCGAGTGCCCGCTGCCGGCTGAAAGCGATGAAGGGAGCCGGATTCGTCATGACGGTCGCGCCGCCGGCCAGGGCGAGGGAACTCTCGCCGTTGCGCAGCGACTGGCACGCCAGGTGCAGCGCGACCAACGACGAGGAGCACGCCGTGTCCACGGTGACCGCCGGGCCTTCCAGCCCGAACAGGTAGGCCAGGCGCCCGGACAGGACGCTGGGGCTGGTGCCGGTGACCGCGTGGCCGGCGGAGCTGTCGTCGAGGCCGAGCCCGTACTCCTGGTAGGTCGATCCGATGAAGGTGCCGGTCAGGCTGCCGTGGACCGAGGCGGGGTCGATGCCCGCCTGCTCGAACGCCTCCCAGGTGGTCTCCAGCAGCAGTCGCTGCTGGGGGTCCATCGACAGTGCCTCGCGGGGAGAGATGCCGAAGAAGCCGGCGTCGAACTCGCCCGCGTCGTGCAGGAAGCCGCCCAGCGTGGAGTACGTCTTGCCGGGCTGGTCGGGGTCCGGGTCGTACAGGTCCGTGCCGTCCCAGCCGCGGTTGACGGGGAAGTCGCTGATGGCGTCCACGCCTTCGGACACCAGCTCCCAGAACTGCTGGGGGGAGCGCACACCGCCGGGGAAGCGGCAGCTCATGCCCACGATCGCGATCGGCTCGTCGAACGCGCCGGCCGGGGCGGCCGCCGGAGCGGACACCTGGTCGCCGACGCCCAGGAGCTGGGTGCGCAGGTACTTCGCCAGGGCGATGGGGGTCGGGTAGTCGAAGGCCAGCGTGCTCGGCAAAGCCAGTCCGGTCACCGTGGCGAGCCTCTTGCGGAGCTCCACCGCGGTGAGCGAGTCGAAGCCCGCCTCGCGGAAGGCGCGCCGCTCGGTCACGCCCTCGATGGAGGCGTGACCGAGCACCACGGCGGCCTCGGTGCGTACGAGGTCGACGAGCAGCCGGTGCTGATCGGCCTCGCTCAGGCCGCGGAGCCGTCCGGCGAATACGGAGGTGGCACGGTCGCCGTCCTGCCTGCTGGGCTGTTCAAGTGCGCGTACTTCGGCCAGTTCGTCGAAGAGGACGCTGGGCCGAGAGGAGGTGAAGACGGGGTGGTACCGCTCCCAGTCGACGTCGGCGACGGTCACCGTCACGTCGCGCTGGACGACCGCACGGCGCAGTTCGGCGATGGCGGCCCGGGGTGCGAGGAAGCGCAGACCGCGGCGCAGCAGGTTGTCCGCGATGGCTTCGTGCGTGGCCATGCCGGCTTCGGCCCAGGGGCCCCATGCCACGGAGGTCGCGGCCAGACCGCGCGCCGAGCGGTGCTCGGCGAGGGCGTCGAGGTAGGCGTTGGCCGCGCCGTAGGCGCTCTGGCCCGCGCTGCCCCACACTCCCGCGATCGAGGAGAAGAGGACGAAGAAGTCCAGGTCGTGCTCGCCCAGCAGGGCGTCCAGGTGGGCGGCGCCCAGCATCTTGGCAGCCATCATGCCGGTGACGTCGGCCAGGGACGTCTCGACGAGGGGCGCTGCCTGGCCGACGCCCGCGGCGTGAACGACACCGGTCAGCGGCAGGTCGGCCGGGATGCCGGCCAGTACCCCGGCCAGCTGGTCCCGGTCCGCGGCGTCGCAGGCCACGAGGGAGACGCGGGCGCCCAGGTCCTCGAGCTCTGCGCGCAGTTCGGGCGCGCCGGGGGCGGCGGGGCCCCGGCGGCTGGTCAGGACGAGGTGTTCGGCTCCGCTGTGGGCGAGCCAGCGGGCGACCTCGGCTCCGAGGCCGCCGGTGCCGCCGGTGACAAGGACGGTTCCGGTGGTGGTGAAGTCCTCGGCCTGGGGCAGCTCGCGGACGGCGTGGCGGACGAGCCGCCGGCCGAGCGCACCGGTGGCGCGGATCGCGATCTGATCCTCGCCGGTCCGGGCGGCGAGGGCGCTGACCAGCTGCTGGACGGCCGGTGAGTCGAGGACGGGGGGCAGGTCGAGCAGTCCGCTCCACGGCTGGGGGTGTTCCAGCGCGGCGATCCGTCCCAGGCCCCATGCGGCGGCCTGGACGGGGTTGGTCAGCGGGTCGGCGGGGCCGGTGGAGACGGCGCCGCGGGTCACAGTCCACATGGGGGCGGACAGGTCGCTGTCGGCCAGTGCTTGGGTCAGGGCGACGCTCAGGGCGAAGCCGGTGGGCAGCCCGTCCTCCAGCGGGCCCGGCCGGTCGGCCAGCGGGAGCAGGGACACGATCCCGGAGACGTTGCCGACGGCTTGGAGCCGGGCCGCGATCTCGGGGCGTTCCCGGCAGGATTCGTCCAGGACCAGTCGCTCGAACTGGGCTCCGTGGCCGCGCAGGGCGTCCAGGATGCCGTCGGCGTCGGTCCCGTCGGTGGTGACGGCCAGCCAGGTACCGTCGAGCACGGGTGCCGCGTTGGCCCGGACGGGCTTCCACTCCACGCGGTAGCGCGCCGCGTCCAACAGCGACTTCTCGTGGCGGTGCTGTCGCCAGGACGACAGGGCCGGGAGCAGGGCGTAGAGCGAGGCGTGCTGTTCGTCGCGCAGCCCGAGGAGCCTGGCGAGCTCGCCGGCGTCACCGCGCTCGACCGCGCCCCACAGCTCGGCGTCCGCCGGGTCGGTGGCCGGCTGAGTGCCGGGGGTACCGGTGTGCTCGGGCCAGTAGCGTTCGTGCTGGAAGGCGTAGGTGGGCAGCTCGACGGGGCGCGCCGCAGCGTCGGCGAAGAACGCGGACCAGTCGATGGTGATGCCGCGTACGTGAAGGCGGCCGAGTGCCGCGACGATCGCCTCTTCCTCCGAGCGGTCGGTGCGCAGCAGCGGGGCGAGGTCGGCATCGCAGTCGTCGCCCAGGGTGTCCTGGGCGAGTGCGGACAGGACGCCATCGGGTCCGAGTTCGAGGAAGGTGGCGGCGCCGGAGCCCTGCGCGGTGCGTACGCCATCGGCGAACCGGACCGTGCGGCGAACGTGTTCGACCCAGTAGCCGGGGGAGCACAGCTCTTCGTCGGTGGCGAACCTCCCGGTCACGTTGGACACGATCGGGATGGCCGGTGCCGTGAAGCTGATGGTCTCGACGACGGCACGGAAGTCGTCGAGCATGGGCTCCATGTGCGGCGAGTGGAAGGCGTGGCTCACCCGTAGTCGCCTGGTCTTGCGCCCCCGTTCCTCGAAGTGGGCGGCGATCTCCGCGGTCGCTGCCTCGTCGCCGGCGATGACGACGGCGGTCGGGCCGTTGAGGGCGGCGAGGGAGACCTCGCTCTCACGGCCGGCGAGCAGGGGGGTGATCTCGTCCTCGGTGGCCTGAAGGGAGATCATCGCCCCGCCGGCCGGCAGGGCCTGCATCAGCCGGGCCCGGGCGGCCACGAGCCTGGCCGCGTCGGGCAGGGACAGCACGCCGGCCGCGTGTGCGGCGGCGATCTCCCCGATGGAGTGGCCCAGCAGGTGGTCGGGGCGTACGCCCCAGGAGCGCAGCAGCCGGTAGAGGGCGACCTCGACGGCGAACAGTGCGGGCTGGGTCCAGCCGGTCTCGCCCAGCAGCTCCGCCTCGGGGCTGTGTGCGTCGGCGAAGAGGACGTCCTTCAGGGGGCGGTCCAGGAGCGGGTCCAGCTCGGCCGCGACCGCGTCGAGGGCTTGTGCGAAAACGGGGAAGCGGGCGTGGAGTTCGCGACCCATGCCGGGCCGCTGGCTGCCCTGTCCGGCGAACAGCAGTGCCAGCTTGCCGGCGCCTCCCGTCTCGCCTTCGGTCAGCGCCGGGTCGGGGCGGTCGGTGGCCAGGGCGGTCAGGGCCCGCAGGAGGTCGTCCCTGTCACCGGCGACGACGGCCCGCTGTTCGAACGCGGAGCGTGTCGTGGCGAGCGAGAGGCCGACGTCGGCGAGGTCCAGGTCCGGCTGGGCGTCCACGAAGGACCGCAGCCGGGCGGCCTGTTCGCGGAGTGCGGCACGGCTTTTTCCGGAGAGCGTCCAGGGCACCACGGACGTCGTAGGCCGGTCCTGTTCGGGCTCGGATGAGGTGCCGGCTGCCTGCTCGATGATCACGTGGGCGTTGGTGCCGCTGATGCCGAAGGACGACACACCGGCCCGGCGCGGCCGGCCGGCGTCCGGCCAGGACGTTTCCTCGGTGAGCAGCTCCACCGCTCCCGCGGTCCAGTCCACGTGCGATGACGGCCGGTGTGCGTGCAGAGTGCGCGGAAGGACGCCGTGACGCATGGCCATGACCATCTTGATGACGCCCGCGACGCCCGCCGCCGCCTGGGTGTGGCCGATGTTCGACTTGATCGAGCCGAGCAGCAGCGGACGGTCGGCGTCACGTTCCTGGCCGTAGGTCGCCAGCAGGGCCTGGGCCTCGATGGGGTCGCCCAGGGCGGTGCCGGTGCCGTGCGCCTCCACGACGTCGACGTCGGTGACGGACAGCCCGGCACCGGCAAGGGCCTGGCGGATGACGCGCTGCTGGGAGGGGCCGTTGGGAGCGGTGAGTCCGTTCGAGGCACCGTCCTGGTTGACGGCGGAGCCCCGCACCACGGCCAGGACACGGTGGCCGTTGCGCCGCGCGTCGGAGAGCCGTTCGAGGACGAGGACACCGACGCCCTCGGACCAGCCGACGCCGTCGGCGCTGTCCGAGAACGCCTTGCACCGGCCGTCCGGGGACAGGCCGCGCTGGCGGGAGAACTCGATCAGGGAGGTGGGGGTCGACATCACCGTGACGCCGCCGGCCAGGGCCAGCGAGCACTCGCCGGCCCGCAGGGCCTGCATCGCCCAGTGCATCGCGACCAGCGACGAGGAGCACGCGGTGTCGACGGTGACCGCGGGACCCTCCAGGCCGAGCGCGTAGGAGACGCGGCCGGAGGCGATGCTCGGCGAGGTGCCGCTTCCTTGATAGCCCTCGAACTGACCGCCGGCCAGGGTCGCGGCGTAGTCGTTGTACATGACGCCGGCGAAGACGCCCGTCTGGCTGCCCCGCAGTGACACCGGGTCGATGCCGGAGCGCTCGATGGCTTCCCAGGACGCCTCCAGCAGCAGCCGCTGCTGCGAGTCGGTGGCCAGGGCCTCGCGGGGGCTCATGCCGAAGAAGGCCGGGTCGAACTGTGCAGCGTCGTGCAGGAAGCCGCCGAAGCGGGTGTAGGTGGTGCCGAGGTGATCGGGGTCCGGATCGTAGAGCGCGTCAAGGTTCCAGCCGCGGTCGACGGGGAATCCCGAGATGGCGTCGGTGCCTTCGCTGACGAGCCGCCACAGGTCCTCGGGGGAGGCGACTCCGCCCGGGTAGCGGCAGCTCATGCCGACGATGACGATCGGGTCGTGGTCGGTGACGGCGCGGGGGGCGGTGACGGCGACGGCTGCTTCGGAACCCATCAGTTCACCGAGCACGTGCCCGGCCAGTGCCGTGACCGTCGGATAGTCGAAGATCACTGTGGCGGCGGTGCGCAGGCCGGTCACGGCGCTCAGGCGGTTACGCAGCTCCACGGCGGTGAGGGAGTCGAAGCCCAGCTCCTGGAAGGGCCGTGCCGGATCGACGTCGGCCGAGCTCGTGTGGCCGAGCACCGCGACGACATGAGCACGTACGAGCTCGAGCACCGCTTCCGCGCGGTCCGCCTCGTCCAGCCGGGACAGGCGCTGGACCAGGCCGACCGCCGCTTCCGAACCCGACAGCACCGAGCGCCGGGCCGGGGTGCGGATGAGGCCGCGCAGCAGGGGCGGCACATCGCCCTGGGCGCGCAGCACCGGCAGGTTCAGCCGGACCGGCAGCAGAACGGCTGCACCGGTCATGACCGCGGCGTCGAACAGCGCGATGCCCTGCTCTTCGGAGAGCGCGGGCGTGCCCATCCGGGCCAGTCGCTCCAGCTCCGCCCCCGAAAGTCCGCCGGTCATCCCGCCGGAGGGGGCCCACGGGCCCCAGCCGAGGGACAGGCCCGGCAGCCCGCCGCCGCGTCGCAGCTGGGCGACCGCGTCGACGAAGGCGTTGGCGGCAGCGTAGTTGCCCTGGCCCGGTGCACCGATGGTGCCGGACAGGGAGGAGAAGATGACGAACGCGGCCAGGTCCAGCCCGTCGGTGGCCTGGTGCAGGTTCCATACGGCGTCGGCCTTGGGCCGCAGTACCGCGTCGATCCGCTCGGGGGTGAGGGATTCGATCAGGCCGTCGTCGAGAGTGCCGGCGCTGTGCACCACTGCCGTGAGGGGGTGTCCGGCCGGAACGGTGGCGAGCAGCCGCTCGACGGCGTCCGGGTCGGCGAGGTCGCACGCCTCGACGTGGACCTGGGCGCCGTGCCCGGTCAGTTCGGCAACCAGCTGTTCGGCGCCTTCGGCGGCGCTGCCCCGGCGGCTGGCGAGCAGCAGGTGCCGCACGCCGCGTTCGGTGACCAGGTGCCGGGCCAGCGCGCTGCCGAGCCCGCCGGTGCCGCCGGTGATCAGCACCGTGCCGTCGGGGTTCCACGCCGTGGCGTCCGGGTCGGGGGCCACGCGTGCGCGCGCCAGGCGTGCGCCGAGGACAACGCCGCCCCTGACGGCCGCCTGCGGCTCGGCGAGGCCCAGGGCATGCGGCGGCAGGGTGGCACGGGACGCGCCGGGCTCGAGGTCGAGCAGCCCGAAACGGCCGGGGTGTTCCGTCTGGGCGGAGCGCACCAGTCCCCAGACGGCGGCAGCCGCCGGATCGATGACGCACTCGTCCCCTGCGGCGACCGCGCCCCGGGTGACGAAGACCAGCCGGGACTCCGCGTAGCGCTCATCGGCCAGCCAGGTCTGTACCAGCTCCAGGGCCGTGGAGGTCAGCTCATGAGCCGAGGCGATGACTCCCCTGTCCCTGTCACCGGTGACAGGGACGAGCACAGCGGCGGGGAGGGCGGAGTCGCCGTCCGTCGCGTGCTCCAGGGCGCGCACGGGCAGGCCTTCGTCGGTCAGAGTCCCGATGAGGCCGAAGGGGTCCGTTCCGAGGACGCCGACGGAACCGGGCAGCGCGGAGTGGCCGCGAAGCCGGGTCCAGCGCAGCTCGAACAACGAGTCCCGCGCCAGCGGTGCGGAGTTGCCCATCCGTTCGTCCGGCTGTGCGCGCAGGACGAGCGAGCCCACCGAGGCGACGAGGCCACCGGCGGTGTCGGTGACGGTGAGGGACACGGCGTCGTCGCCGGCCGGGGACAGCTTCACCCGCACCGTGGCCGCTCCGCCCGCGTGCAGGGTGACGTCCTGCCACGAGAAGGGCAGGCCGCCGCGTACGTGCTCGCCGAGGTCGACGAAGGCCGACGCGTGCAGTGTGGCGTCCAGCAGGGCCGGGTGGATGCCGAAGGCGCCGGCGTCGGAGCCCGCGCTCTCGGGCAGGGCCACCTCGGCGAAGACATCCTCGCCAAGGCGCCAGGCGGCGCGCAGGCCCTGGAACATGGGACCGTAGGCGAATCCCGTCCCGGCGAGCCGGTCGTAGAAGCCGTCCAGTTCCACCGGCTGCGCGTCCGCCGGCGGCCATGAGGTGGCGTCGAAGTCGGTGTGCTGCTCACCGGAGGCCAGGACGCCTGCGGCGTGCTGGCTCCACGGCTGCTCCTCGGCCCCGTCGGGGCGCGAGTGGAGGCTCAGGGTACGGCGGCCGGACTCGTCGGGACTGCCGACCCACACCTGCACCTGGACGCCGCCCTGCTCGGGCAGGATCAGCGGTGCGGCCAGGGTGAGCTCCTCCACCCGGTCGCAGCCGACCTCGTCGCCGGCGCGAATGGCCAGCTCCAGGAAGGCGGTGGCCGGGAGCAGTACCGCGCCATGCACGGCGTGCTCGGCGAGCCAGGGATGTGTCTGCACCGACAGCCGGCCGGTCAGCAGCAGGCCGTCAGAATTGGCCAGTGAAACGGCCGCCGCCAGCAGCGGGTGGTGGGCCGCGCCCAGGCCGGCGGCGCGGACGTCCCCGGCCTGGGTGAGAACGCCCTTGGGCCAGAAGCGGCGCCGCTGGAAGGCGTACGTCGGCAGGTCGGCGTGCTGTGCGCCGGTGCCGGCGAAGTACTGCTCCCACTGCAGGGGGACGCCTCGTACGTGCAGGCCGGCGGCGGCCGCCGTGACGGTGTCGGTCTCGGGGCGGCCAGGCCGCAGCATGGGCAGGGCCGCTGAGATCTCGTGCGTGCTGCCGTCGATGTCGTCCAGGCAGGCGCGGGTCATCGCGGACAGGACGCCGTCGGGGCCGAGTTCGAGGAAGGTGCCGGTGCCGTGGCCGGTCAGCCAGGCGATGGCGTCCGCGAACCGGACGGCCTCTCGGGCGTGGTCCACCCAGTATCCGGCGGAGGTCAGCTGCTCGACGGTGGCGAGGGTACCGGTCAGGTTGGACACGACCGGGATGACAGGTGCTTGCGGCGTGAGGCCCGCCAGCACGTCCCGGAACTCGTCGAGCATGGGTGCCATGAGCGGGGAGTGGAAGGCGTGGGAGACCCGCAGTCGCTTGGCCTTGCGGCCCTGCGCGGTGAAGTGCTCCTCGATGACGGACACTTCACCGGCATCACCGGCGACGACGACGGCTTCCGGGCCGTTGACGGCCGCGATCGAGACGCGGTCCCTGCGGCTCTCGAGCAGGGGAAGGACCTCGGTCTCGGTCGCCTGGAGCGAGACCATCGCGCCGCCGGCGGGCAGCGCCTGCATCAGGCGGCCGCGGGCTGCGATCAGGGTTGCGGCGTCAGCCAGCGAGAACACACCGGCCACGTGTGCGGCGGCGATCTCACCGATCGAGTGCCCGGCGAGGAAGTCGGGTTTGACGCCCCACGATTCGACCAGCCGGTAGAGGGCGACCTCGATCGCGAACAGCGCCGGCTGGGCGTAGCCCGTCTCGTTCAGCAGCTGCGCTTCGGGCGAACCCTCGGTGGCGAACAGCACGTCCCGCAGGGGCCGGTCGAGGCTGGCGTCGAGGTGGGCCAGTACCTCGTCGAAAGCCCGGGCGAACACGGGGAATCGGGCATGCAGTTCGCGCCCCATGCTAAGCCGCTGCGAACCCTGGCCCGCGAACAGGAAAGCCACCTTGGACCGGCCCTGTGCGCTGCCCTGAAGAAGGCCCGGGGCAAGGTCGCCGGTGGCCAGCGCGGTGAGGCCGGCGACGGCACCGTCGCGGTCGGCCGCCGTCACGGCCGCGCGGTGCTCGAATCCCGAGCGGGTCGTCGCGAGGGAGAAGGCGACATCCACAGGGCCGAGTGCGGGGCGGGACTCGATGAAGTCCAGCAGGCGTGCCGCCTGGGCGCGCAGGGCCTCCCGGGTCCGGCCGGACACCAGCCAGGGCAGGGTCCCCGGGGCGACCGGCTCGGTTGTCGGCACCGGGCCGGCGTCGGCGCCGTCCTCAGGGGCCTCCGGCGCCTCCGCAGGCGGGGCCTCCTCCAGGATCGTGTGCGCGTTGGTGCCGCTGAGGCCGAAGGACGAGATACCAGCGCGGCGCGGATCTTCCCGCTCCGGCCACGGCACCGGCTCGGTGAGCAGACGCACGGCACCCGCCGTCCAGTCGACGTGGGTGGACGGCTCGTCGACGTGCAGGGTCTTGGGCAGTACCCCCTGTCGCATGGCCATCACCATTTTGATGACGCCGGCCATTCCGGCCGCTGCCTGGGTGTGGCTGATGTTGGACTTGACCGACCCGAGGAGCAGCGGGCGGTCCTCGGTACGGTGACGGCCGTAGGTTGCCAGCAGCGCCTGTGCTTCGACCGGGTCGCCCAGGGTCGTGCCGGTGCCGTGGGCTTCCACCACGTCGATCTCATCGGCCGAGAGCCGGGCGTTGACCAGCGCTTGTTCGATCACCCGCTGCTGCGAGGGGCCGTTAGGTGCGGTCAGGCCGTTCGACGCGCCGTCCTGGTTGACCGCGGAGCCCCGTACCACGGCGAGGATCTTGTGCCCGTTGCGGCGGGCTTCCGACAACCGTTCCAGCACGAGGACACCCACGCCCTCGGACCAGCCGGTGCCGTTGGCGGAGTCGGCGAACGAACGGCAGTGCCCGTCGGCCGCCAGTCCGCCCTGGCGGCTGAACTCCACGAAGGTGGTGGGGCTCGACATCACGGTGACGCCCGCGGCCAGCGCGAGCGAGCACTCACCGGCACGCAGGGAGTGCGCGGCCAGGTGGAGTGCCACGAGGGAGGAGGAACAGGCGGTGTCGACGGTCACGGCGGGACCCACGGCGCCGAAGAAGTACGACAGCCGGCCCGAGAGGATGCTGGTGGCGTTTCCGGTCAGGGTGAAGCCCTGGACATCGTCGTCCGGGCCCACCCGGTAGTCCTGGGGCATGGCGCCGACGAACACGCCGGTCTTGGTGCCGCGGACTGCGGCCGGGTCGATGCCCGCCCGCTCGAAGGCCTCCCAGGAGGACTCAAGGAGGACGCGTTGCTGAGGATCCATGGACAGCGCCTCGCGCGGCGAGATCCCGAAGAAGCCGGCATCGAACTCCGCCGCGTCGTGCAGGAAGCCGCCCGAGAAGGACTCGTCGGTGCCGAGTTCCCAGCCGCGGTCGTCGGGGAAGCCGGTGATGCCGTCCTCGCCGTTGGCGAGCATGGTCCAGAGCTCTTCCGGGCTGGTCACGCCTCCCGGGAAGCGGCAGCTCATGCCCACGATCGCGATCGGCTCGCTGGCGGCCGTCTCGAGCTCGTTCACCCGCTGCCGGGAACGCCGGAGGTCGGCACTCGCCCGCTTGAGGTAGTCCCGGAGCTTCTGTTCCTTGTCCATATCAACTCAACCCATCTGAAGACCGGCGGACAGCGGAGGATTCGATGTGGACATCCGGTACTCGGGACGGCTGTCGCCCGGTCGCTGCGCCGAAGCGGACGCGGACCGCGATTGCCCTGCTCGTATTCCCGCACGCCATGGGCTCAGTGTCGGCGGGCACGGTCATGAAAATCCCTAGTGTCGGAGGGGTCCGGAGGGTGTACGGAGGTCCTTCACAGCCGCCTTCCGGTGCGGCAGGATGAGGCGGCAGACGATCACCGGCCACGAGGAGATGTCAGGTGTCATGCGCGTAGGACTGTTCGTCACCTGCGTCAACGACACGCTCTATCCGCGCACCGGGCGGGCGGTCGTCTCCCTGCTGGAACGGCTTGGCGTGGCAGTCGACTTTCCGGCAGCGCAGAGCTGCTGCGGCCAGCCCCTTTACAACACGGGCTACCGGCACGGGGCCGAGGCGCTCATGCTCCGCCATGCCGCTGCCTTCAGGGACCACGACGTCATCGTCACGCCGTCCGCCTCCTGCGCCGCCATGGTGCGCGACGGGTATCCCAGGATCGCAGCACGCGCCGCCGTCGAGGACCGTCCGCGCGAGGAGCCGGCGAAGCTGGCCGAGGCCGCGGCGAGCGTCGTTCCCCGGACGTACGAACTGACCGAGTTCCTGGTGGACGTCCTGGGAGTGACCGATGTCGGCGCCTACTTCCCGCACACAGTGACCTACCACCCCACTTGTCACGGGCTACGCATGCTGGGCCTGGGAGACCGACCGCGACAGCTGCTGGAACACGTCAAGGCACTCGAACTGCGGGAGCTGGGGGGTGCGGAGGAGTGCTGCGGCTTCGGCGGCACCTTCGCCGTCAAGAATCCCGTGGTGTCCGCCGCGATGGGGGCCGACAAGACCCGGGCGATCACGGAGACGGGCGCGCGGGCGGTCTGCGCTGTCGACAACTCCTGCCTGATGCACATCGGCGGCACCCTCGCCCGCGAAGGCTCCCCCGTGCGCCCGGTCCATATCGCGGAGATCCTGGCCAGCACCGAGGGGAACGTCCTGTGAGCCGAACGTACCTGGGCATGCCCGCCTTTCCCCGGGCCGCCGCCGTCTCGGCCCGCGACAGCACACTGCGGGCCAACCTCCGCCACGCCACCCACACCATCCGCGCCAAGCGGGCCCGCGCTGTGGCCGAGCTGACCGACTGGGACCGGCTGCGGGCCGCCGGAGCCGCCGTCAAGGACCGGACGCTGCGCCACCTGGACCACTATCTCCTGCAGCTGGAGGAGAACGTCACCCGCGCCGGAGGCACGGTCCACTGGGCGGCGGACGCGGCCGAGGCGAACCGCATCGTCACCGCCCTCGTCCGGGCCACCGGTGAACGCGAAGTCGTCAAGGTCAAATCCATGGCCACACAGGAGACCGGACTCAACGCAGCGCTCGAACAGGCGGGCATCCGTGCGTACGAGACCGACCTTGCCGAACTCATCGTGCAGCTCGGCGACGACCTGCCCTCCCACATCCTCGTCCCCGCCATCCACCGCGGCCGCACGGAGATCCGCGACATCTTCCGCGACGGGATGGCCGACTGGGGCCGGCCCGCCCCCGAGGGGCTCACCGACCGTCCCGCCGACCTCGCCGAGGCCGCACGGCTGCACCTTCGGGAGAAGTTCCTGCGGGCCCGGGTCGGAATCTCCGGGGCCAACTTCATGGTCGCCGAGACCGGCACGCTCGTCGTCGTGGAGTCCGAGGGCAACGGCCGGATGTGCCTCACCCTGCCGGACACGCTGATCTCCGTCGTCGGCATCGAGAAGACCGTGCCGACCTGGCGGGATCTGGAAATCTACCTTCAACTGCTTCCCCGTTCCTCGACCGCCGAACGCATGAACCCGTACACGTCGATGTGGACCGGCACCACCGAAGAGGACGGCCCGCGCGCCTTCCATCTGGTGCTTCTGGACAACGGCCGCACCGACACCCTCGCCGACCAGGTGGGCCGCCAGGCGCTGCGCTGCATCCGCTGCTCGGCCTGCCTCAACGTCTGCCCCGTCTACGAACGCGCCGGCGGCCACGCCTACGGCTCGCCCTATCCGGGCCCCATCGGTGCGATCCTCACGCCACAGCTGCGTGGCCTCGCCTCCCCTCTCGAGGAGTCCCTGCCGTTCGCCTCCTCCCTGTGCGGCGCCTGCTACGAGGTGTGTCCCGTCGCCATCGACATCCCCGACGTCCTGGTCCACCTGCGAGAACGGGTCGTCGAGGGCGGCGAGGCGACGGTTCGCGGCACCCGTACCGTCATCAAGCCGGCCAAGGGCCACGCCTTCGAGCGCGCCATGATGCGTTCCGCGGGCTGGGTCCTCGACCACCCCGCGGCCCTGCGCCGTGCGCAGCGTCTGGCGGCTCGCACCCGCCGCATCCAGCCGCGGCGGCTGCCGGGGCCGGGTCGCGCCTGGTCGGACACCCGTGAACTTCCCGAAGTACCGGCGGAGTCCTTCCGGGACTGGTGGGACCGGACCCGAGGCGGTGACACATGACGGGCACCCCGCCCCCCGACGACCGGAGCCCGAGCCCGAGCCCCTCAAGGGAGCGGATCCTGGCCCGGATCCGGCGTGCCCTCTGCGATGTACCGCCCTATGAGCGTCCCCGTGACCACCCCGTCCCGCGCGACTACCAGCGCACCCACGGCCAACGAACCGCCGTCGAGTCCATCGGTCTGCTGACCGACAACCTCGCCGACTACCGGGCCACCGTGCACCGTACGGACACGGCCGGGTTGCCGGCCCTCCTGGCCGAGCTGCTCGAACGGCGTGGCGCCCGCCGCGCGGTTGTGCCGGCAGGCTTGCCGAGCGAGTGGCTCGCGCGGGCCCCGGTGGAGTTGGTGCGGGACTCCGCCTTGCTGACGCCCGGGGAACTGGACGCCGTGGACAGCGTCGTCACCGGCTGCGCACTGGCGATCGCCGAGACGGGCACGCTGGTTCTCGACGCGGGCCCAGGACAGGGACGCCGCCGCATCACGCTCATGCCCGACCACCATGTATGCGTGGTGCGGATCGCGGACCAAGTGGTGGATTCGGTACCGCAGGCCTTGGAGCGGCTGGTCTCCTCCCGGCCCCTGACCTGGATCTCGGGCCCGTCGGCGACCAGCGACATCGAGCTGGAGCGGGTCGAGGGAGTGCACGGACCGCGCGCCCTCGACGTCGTGCTGCTCGATGAGGGCCCCGGGGAGCCGGGGAACACGTGAGCCGGGAGCCCGGCCGCCCACTGTCCCCTGCGGCTTCCGCCACTGCGTCGGCCCGTAGCCGTCTCCGTCGGCCGGGCTCGCCGACGAACGCGCCTGCGTCCTCTCCGCCCTGTTCGATTCCGTCGTGCATGCGGTCGGATTGCATCACGTGGTCTCTCGTGGTTTCCATGAACGCCAGGCTACGAGCGGAACTTCCGGCGTGCGGCGCGCTGTCCACAGCCCCGATCGTATGATCACCTCAATGGGAGAAGCCGAGTTGGAACTGCCTCTGCACGGCATCACGGTCGTCGCCCTCGAACAGGCCGTCGCGGCCCCTTTCACCACCCGCCAGCTCGCCGATCTCGGCGCGCGGATCATCAAGATCGAGCGCCCGGGACGCGGAGACTTCGCCAGGGACTACGACGGCCATGTCAAGGGGCTCTCCGCCTATTTCGTCTGGGTCAACCGGGGCAAGGAGAGTGTCGTCCTCGACCTCAAGGACAGCTCGGACCGATCGCTGGTCGACCGGCTCCTCCTGGGCGCCGATGTGTTCATCCAGAACCTCGGCCCCGGCGCGGCCGCGCGGCTCGGCCTGGACAGCGACACTCTCCGCTCCCGGGACCCACGCCTGATCACCTGCGACGTCTCCGGCTATGGCGGGGACGGCCCGTACCGGGACAAGAAGGCCTACGACCTGCTCGTGCAGTGCGAGGCCGGTCTGGTCTCGATCACTGGAAGCGCCGACGCCCCAGCCCGGCCCGGCATTTCCGTCGCCGATATCGCCGGCGGGATGTACGCCTACACGGGCATTCTCACCGCCCTGTACGAACGCGAACGCACCGGTGAAGGCTCGGCGCTGTCCGTCTCGCTCTTCGACGCCCTCGCGGAGTGGATGGGGCACCCGTACTTCGCCCAGGCCTACGGCGGCGCGCCCATCGCCCGCAGCGGGGCCCGTCATCCGTCCATATCCCCTTACGGGCACTATCGGTGCGGTGACGGCGGGCAGGTGTTCCTGAGCGTGCAGAACGACCGGGAGTGGGCGGCCCTGTGCGAACGGGTCCTCCGGCTGCCCGGGTTGGTCCATGACGCGCGGTTCGCCGACAACCCGTCACGCTACGCTCGCGATGACGAGCTGACGGACGTCATAGAGAAGCGTTTCTCCAGCCATACGGCGGACGGGGTCCTCACCTTGCTCGACAGCGCGGGTATCGCGCATGCCCGGCTACGGACAGTGGCGGAGTTCGCCGGACATCCGCAGTTGGCGGCGCGCGACCGCTGGCGTGACTTCGGCTCGCCTGCCGGCCCGCTGCGCGGCCTGTTGCCTCCGGTGGAGGTGGCCGGGCGCGAGGCCGCCATGGGTGCCGTGCCCGCGCTCGGCGAGCACACGGACGCGATCCGTGCGGAATTCCCGGCGCCGGGGGAAGCCGACGACGGCTGAAGACCGCCGCCTTCGCATGAAGGTAACCCTGCCGGTGGTACGCACGGGGCGCGTACGCGGCGCGCAGGGCTGGGTGACCCGATCTGCTGGCTGCAAGCTCTTCCTGACAGCGAAAAACACGCGGGAAAGGCTTGATCGATGACTGTTCAGGGACGGGCTTCGGAGGCTGCTGTACTCACCGGTGACGTGCATCGGGCGGACCGTGCGCAGCGGTGGTCGGCCGGCTGGTCGGCGCCGGTGCAGCGGCCAAGCAGTGGTTTCGAGGAGAACTGGTCCGAAGCGGGGTTCGACCGGCAGTCCGTGCGGCAGGTCGTACGGCTCACCGGCAGCGGTACGCAGACGCGCATTCGACTGTCGAATCGTTTCGGCACCGAACCGCTCCTGGTGAACGCCGCGACGGTGGCGCTTGCCGGTGATGGGGCAGCGCTCCGGCCTGGGACTCTGCGGGAGTTGAGGTTCAGCGGCGCGTCCTCGGTGGCCATACCGGCCGGCGGTGAGATCACCAGCGACGCGGCGGACCTTCGGGCCGAGCGGTTCGACTCCGTTGCCGTCACTCTGTACTTCGCCGGCCCGACCGGCCCTTCGACCTTCCACGCGCAGGCGTACACGGACAGCTACCGCGCTTCCGGTGACCGTACGGCCGATGTCGGCGGGGACGGTTTCGAGGAGCGGACCCACTCCTGGTACTACCTGTGCGATGTGGAGCTGGCCGGCGCCGACGATGCGCCCCACGAAGCAGTGGTGGCCTTCGGCGATTCCATCACCGATGGTTTCGGCTCCACCGTGGGAGCCGACCGCCGATACCCGGACGTGCTCGCGGAGCGGCTGGCAGCCGGGGGCCGGCCCTGGGCCGTGATCAACGCGGGGATCGGCGGGAACCTCGTGCTCAACGACTCACGCTGGTACGGAGAGCGGGCAGTGGCCCGGTTCGACCGGGACGTGCTCGACAAGCCCGGCGTCCGCTCGGTGATCGTGTTCGCCGGCCTCAATGACATCGGGTTCAGCGAAGTCGACCTGCCCACCTACAAGCCCGCCCGAGAGGTGTCCGTGGCCGATCTGACCGCTGGTCATCGTGAATTGATCAAGCGGGCGCATGAGCGTGGCGTCAAGGTCATCGGTGCGACGGTCCTGCCGTTCAGGGGCGCCGAGTACCACACTCCCCGAGCCGAGGCGAAGCGCGTCGCTCTCAACGAGTGGATCCGCTCCTCCGGTGAGTACGACGCGGTCGCCGACTTCGCCTCGGCCCTCGCGGACGCGAACGATCCGCAGACTCTTGACGCCGCCTACGACAGCGGCGACCACAAGCACCCCAATGACGCCGGCTACCGACTCATGGCCGAGGCCGTCGACCTCGGCTCCCTGTGAACAGGGCCGGGCGGGCCGAGCAGTAGGCCGCCCGGCGGCGCTGTGGTGCGGCTTCAGACCTTGGCCGTCAGGTGCGTATCGCGCCGTACCAGTGAGGCGTATCGGCCTTCGTCCGCGAGCAGTTCCTGGTGCGTTCCGCGCTCGGCGATACGACCGCCCTCGAGGACGATGATCTGGTCCGCATGGCGGACCGTGGAGAGGCGGTGCGCAATGGTGATCGTCGTCCGGCCGGCGGACAGTGCGTCGATGGCCTGCTGGACGGCGTGCTCGGTATGGGTGTCCAGTGCGCTGGTCGCCTCGTCCAGGATGAGCACGGGCGGATCCCTCAGGATGGTCCGCGCGATGGCCAGGCGCTGCTTCTCGCCGCCGGAGAAGCGATAGCCGCGCTCACCGACCAGGGTGTCGTAGCCGTCGGGCAGCGACGTTATGTAGGCGTGGATCTGGGCCGCTTCGGCCGCCTCTCGAATCTCCTCGTCCGTGGCGTCGGGCTTGGCGAAACGGAGGTTGTCCGCGACGGAGGCGTGGAAGAGGTACGTCTCCTGGGAGACGACGCCCACCGCGCGGGCCAGGGTGTCGAAGTCCAGGTCGCGGACGTCGACGCCGTCGAGCAGGACCCGCCCGCCCGTGACGTCGTAGAGCCGTGGCACCAGGTAGCTCAGCGTGCTCTTGCCGGAGCCCGTCGGGCCGACCACGGCCAGGCTTCCACCGGCCGGGACTGCGAGGTCGATTCCCGTGAGTGCCACGCTGGTGGGGTCGTAGGAGAAGGAGACGTCCTCGAAGCGGATCTCGCCCCGGATCTTCTCGAGCCGCACCGGGTCCGCGGGCTCAGTGATCTCCACCGGCAGATCGAGGTATTCGAAGATCCGCTGGAAGAGCGCGGCGGAGGTCTGCATCTGCACGCCGGTGGAGAGCAGGCTGACCGTGGGCCGGAAGAGTCCCTGCTGGAGGGAGACGAAGGCGACGAGCGTACCGAGGGAGATGTCCGGGCCGCCCGTCTGCAGGGCCAGGCCGGCGGCCCAGTAGATGAGCGCGGGCATGGCGGCCATGACGACGCCGATGGTGGACATCCGCCACCTTCCGGCCATGCTGGCCCGCACTTCGAGATCGACGAGCCGCTCCGACTCCCCGGCGAACGCCTTCGTCAGCGAATCCGATCTGCCCATGGTGCGGCCGAGCAGGATGCCACTGACCGACAGCGATTCGGTGACCATGGACGCCATGGACGCCATCTGCTTCTGGCGTTTGGCCGTGATCTTTCTGCGCTCGTCGCCCACCCTGCGACTGACCCACACGAACACCGGCAGCAGGAGCAGGGTGACGACGGTCAGCCGCCAGTCCAGGGCCACCATCGCGATGACGGTGGCGATGACGCTGGTGAGGTTGGAGACCAGCGATGTGGCGGTGGAGGTCACCGTGGCCTGCATGCCACCAATGTCATTGGCGATACGCGACTGCACCTCGCCGGTACGGGTGCGGGTGAAGAAGGCCAGCGGCATGCTCTGGAGCCGGCCGTACACCGCGGCGCGCAGGTCATGCATCACGCGCTGGCCGACTGTCGTGGAGATCAGGGTCTGCAGCACGCCGAAGACGCTGTTCACGACGGCGGCCGCGATCATCCCCAGGGCCAGCAGGCTCAGCAGGCCGGTGCGGCCGTGGGGAATGGCTTCGTCGAGGACCTCACGCAGCATGAACGGTGAGGCGACCGTGACAAGGGACGAGGCGGCGACGAGCAGCCCCACGAGGGCGAGCCGGCCGCGGTAGGGGCGGAAGAGACGGAGGATGCGCCGCACCTGTACGGGTTGTTCCACGTCCCGGGGAGGTGGTGTCCAGTCCAGTTCGTCGTGGGGCATGGGCTCCTTCAGCGAGGTCCGGTCCGAATGCGGAGAGTGCGACAGCGCAACAAACGCTGAGAGCACTGACGCTGAACAGAGCTTAGCTCACTGTTACCTACACTCACAATGGACCAGGTCCTGATAGCATGTGATCATGACGGCCCCCGACACGTCCGGCCAGCTCGCCGAGCAGCTGCTGAGGCTGACCCGAAGGCTCCACCGAGCACAGAAGCGCTACCTGGACCCGGTCGGCATCACGCCCGCCCAGTCGCGGCTGCTGCGCACCGTCGCGCACTACGAGACCCCGCCGCGCATGGCGGACCTGGCCCAGCACCTCGAGGTCGTCCCCCGGGCGGTCACCACGCTCGTGGACGCCCTGGAGACCAATGGCGCGGTGCGCCGGGTGCCGGACCAGTCCAACCGGCGGGTGATCCGCATAGAGCTCACCGACCAGGGCCGGTCGACCCTGAAGGCCCTGCGCGACGCCCGGCGGGCCGCCGTGGAGGACATCCTCGCCCCCCTCAGCGCCGACCAGCGCGAAGTGCTCGGTGGGCTGCTCAACGAGCTGCTGGCGGGCCCGGACCGCGGCGCGCGCTGAACACGCACCGCGCCCCCGGACCCACCGAGCAGGCGGTCAGCAGCGCTGCCGGTCCTGCGTCAGCTCGCCCTGTGCCGTGGCAAGCGTCCGGTCGTAGCAGACGCCGGGCCCGTAGAGGCGGTAGCGCTCGCTCGATACACCCGTGGCATGGCGCTGGTCGCGCGGCACATTCTGGTTGTACGCGGCGTCGCCCGTGTAGGTGTCGTCCGAGCGGGACCAGCCGACGCGCTCACCGGAACGCAGTGTGACGCTGTCCGCGCGGTCCCCCATCGTCATGACCGTACGCAAGCGGTCCCCCGCTCCGACCGATGTCTCACCGTCCATGGTGTACACCCGGTGGGTGCGCGTGGCGACCGCCGGTCCGCGGCCGGCGACCGTGACCGTCTCGTCGTCGGTCCAGCGGGCCTTGAGCGCGTCCGTCGACTCACCGCCGGTCCAGCGGTGTGTGGAGGTCCCGCCCACGTTTCGAGTGACGGTGGTGTCGATACGCCCGTGCGAGGTGTCGAGGTAGCCCCCGACGGTGAGGGAGTGACCGCCCTCGGAATTCAGCCGGTGCTCGGTGCCCGGTTCGTACGCGGTGATGTTGGTGGGCTCGCCCTGGTGGTGCGTGGTGAGCGCGCCGGTGACCCGGTCCGACTCGGCGTCCTGCCACACCAGGATGTTGGTGGGCGTGCTCCAGCCGCTCTGCCCATCGGGGACACCGGCGACCGATATCGCGATCTTGTGCGGCCTGCCGTCGTTCAGCTGCCCGGCGAAGGGCGTGAGGTCATACTCGACGGGCCGGACGTCGAAGGCGCGCGGGCCGGGGATCACGTACCAAAGGAAGGGGTTCGACCAGCCCCCGGTCCAGACGGTCGGGAACGGTGCCGCGATGCCGGCGAGCTGCCCGTCGACCGAGACCCGCACCTCACGATAAGGGCCGTCCTTGGCCTTGCAGGAGTAAGGCGCCGCGTCCGGGACGGTCAGGTACCAGAACTCCTCGCAGCCACCGCCCGAGCCGGTGGCGTACACCTCGGCGACGATCCGTTCGCTGTTGCGCGGTGTGGTCAGCCGGCCCTCGTACACCGCGCCCTCGTTGTGCGCGCCCTCCAGGGTGAGGACCTGGTCGGGAGTCCGGGCCGGCTTCGTCCGGCCTTCGGCCTTGTAGAAGGTCAAGGTCGCCTTGACCTTGATGACACCGGTGTAGGTCTCGTTCACAGTGTTGCCGATGAGCATCTCGACGGGTTGCCGTGACCGCAGGGTGGCGGAGTAACGGGTGACGTCCTTCTCCACCGCCCAGGTGATGCCTTCGGGCGACGGCTCGGGCGTCGAGGTGCGCAGCACTTCGACGCCTCCTATGGCCAGGTAGCCCAGACGGTCGAACTGCCGCCCCGCGACGGCACCTTCCAGGCGCAGGACGACCTTGGCCCAGCGGTCGCCGCAGCCCTTGGGCGGCAGGTAGGTGTTCTTGTAGGGCGTGTAGTCGCGGAATTCCGTTTCGGCGACGGTCACTTTGCAGGAGGTGGTGCCGGGTGCGGACACCGGGGGGCCGGCGGTGACGGGGTCGTGCCAGTCGGTTCCGAATTCGGTGGGTGCGGCTGCCGTGGCCGGGCTGATGCCCAGTAACAGGCCGGTGACCGCGGCGAACAGCACGAGGAACAGTCGTCTCATGAGGCAGGAGTGAAGCGCGTCGCGCGACGGCACACCAGTACTCGTCTGGCCTGATCCACCACCCGCGGCAAAAAACCAGTTGTATCCGCTGTGCCGGAGCGCGAGCCTTGCACGGCCCCACCCACCCCCAGGCCGAACCGGGATGCCATGCACATCAGCGATCTTCCGTATGCCGATCCGGGTCGGCCGGACGTCCGGTCAGGTCCGCGCTTCCTGCTCTGGCTGGGGCGGAATCAGCTGGCCGGCCAGCTGAAGGCGATGCTCTGGGGCGTCCTGCACATGGCGTCGGTGGCCACGTTCCCGCTGGCTGTGGGCATCGCCGTGCAGGCCGTCATCGACCGCTCGGGGGCGCGGCTCGCTCTCGCCGGTGGCCTGATGCTGCTCCTCGGTGCGCTCACGGCGTTGGGTGACACGATGCTGCACCGCGTGGCGGTCACCAACTGGATCACCGCTGCGGCGCGGGTGCAGCAGCTTCTGGCGCGCAGGACGGCCGAATTGGGAGCCGCGCTGACCCGGCGGGTCGCGGCGGGCGAGGTCGTCGCCGTGTCGACGGGGGATGTCGAAAAGATCGGCTGGTTTGTGGAGGCGCTGTCGCGTTTCGCGTCCGCGGCACTCACGACGGTCGTGCTGTGTGTGGCTCTGGTGATCTACCAGCCTGCGCTGGGCGTTCTGATCGCGCTCGGCGTGCCGGTGCTGGCTCTGGCCGTACTGCCGTTGCTGCCGCCCGCGACGAAGCGTGCCGACGAGCAGCGCGAGAAGGCCGGGCGGGCCACCGAGCTGGCGTCCGACACCGTGGCCGGACTGCGCGTGCTGCGCGGCATCGGCGGCGAGGAGTTGTTCCTGTCCCGCTACCGCCGTGCCTCGCAGGAGGTGCGCAAGGCCGCCGTGCGCAGTGCCCGGATGTGGGCGCTGATGGCCGCTGTGCAGGTGGTGCTGCCGGGACTGCTGCTGATCGCGGTGGTCTGGCAGGGAGTGGGACTGGCGCAGGACGGCCGGATCGGTGTGGGCGAGTTGGTCACGGTCTACGGCGTGGTCACCTTCCTGCTCTTCCCGCTGCGGCAGTTCGAGGAGATCGCGATGGCGTACTCCTTCTCCCGGCCGTCGGCGCAGCGTGCCGCCCGGGTACTCGGGCTGGAGCGCACTGCGCCGGTGGCCTATGACGGGCAGCGTGAGGCGGTCCTCGCCGGCGATCTGTACGACCCAGCGAGCGGCCTGCTGGTCCCTGCGGGGCAACTGACGGCTGTGGTGTGCGGCGACCCCGATGCCGCCGGGAGGCTCGCCGACCGGCTCGGCGGGCATGCCCCGGAAGGGGCGGACGGTACGCCGTCGGCCCTGTTGGGCGGGGTGGCGCTGGACGCGGTGCCGCTGGATGCGGCCCGGGCCGCGGTACTCGTCCAGGACAAGGACCCGGTGCTGCTCTCGGGCACGCTTTCCGAGCTGCTCGACGTGCCGGCGTCAGGGGCCGTGACGGCCCGGGCGGCCCTGTCGGCGGCGCAGTGCGGCGATGTGCTGACCTCGCTGGCGCAAGGCTCGACGGACGACTCCGGTGACCCGATGCGCACCCGCATCACCGAGCGCGGGCGCTCGCTCTCCGGCGGGCAGCGCCAGCGACTGGCGCTGGCGCGCTCGTTGGTGACGGACCCGGAGGTGCTGGTGCTGGACGAGCCGACCTCGGCCGTCGACTCGCACACCGAGGCACGGATCGCGGACGGGGTGCGGGCCCTGCGCAAGGGACGCACGACGGTGGTGTTCTCCTCGAGCCCGCTACTGCTCGACCGGGCGGACCGGGTGGTGCTCGTACGGGACGGACGGGTGGCGGCGGAGGGAACACACGCCGAATTGGTGCGCACGCACCCGGTTTACCGCGCGGTTGTCACCCGTCGCACTGACGGAGAACTGGATACGGAGCTCGCACAGTTCGAGAAGAGCGAGCAGATCGAGGAGTCGGCATGATCGGCGTGGCGCCACCGGCGTACGACCCGGCTGCACCGGAGTCGGCGACGACCCTGCCGGTCGGCAGGCCTGCCACGGTGCGGGGTTATGTGAAGGGCCTGCTGCGCAGGCACCGGGCGGCGTTCGCCCTGCTGGTAGCGGTGAACGCGGTCGCCGTCGTCGCCTCGATGGTCGGCCCGTATCTGTTGGGCGGGCTGGTCGAGGACCTGGCGTCGGGCGCGGAGGAGATCCACCTGGGTCGTGCGATCTCCTTGTTCGCCGTCGCACTGGCCGTGCAGACCCTGTTCGTCCGTATGGTGCGGGTGCGCGGGGCGGTGCTCGGCGAGGAGATGCTGGCGGACCTGCGCGAGGACTTCCTCGTGCGGGCGGTGGCGCTGCCGCCGAGCGTGCTGGAGCGGGCGGGCACCGGCGATCTGCTCTCGCGGATCACCACGGACATCGACCGGCTGGCGAACGCCATGCGGGAGGCGGTACCGCAGCTGGCGGTCGGCTTCGTCTGGGCCGGTCTGCTGCTGGGCGCGATGACGGTGACCGCGCCGCCGCTGGCACTGTGTGTGCTCGTCGCGCTTCCGCTGCTGATCGCCGGTTGCCGCTGGTACTTCCGGCGGGCGCCGAGCGCCTACCGCTCCGAGGCGGCGGGGTACGCGGCGGTGGCGGCGTCCCTCGCGGAGACCGTGGATGCCGGGCGGACGATCGAGGCACACCGGCTGGGGCACCGGCGGGTGGCACTCTCCGACCGGCGGATCGCCGAGTGGACTGCTTGGGAGCGCTACACGCTGTGGCTCCGCTCGGTCCTCTTTCCGGTGATCAACGTGACGCATGTGCTGCTGCTCGGGTCGGTGCTGATCATCGGCGGGGTGTTCGTCCTGCAGGGGTGGATCTCGGTGGGTCAGCTGACGACGGGCGCGTTGTTCGCGCAGATGCTGATCGACCCGATCGGCCTCATCCTGCGCTGGTACGACGAGCTGCAGATCGCCCAGGTTTCGCTGGCCCGGCTGGTGGGCGTGCGGGAGATCGAGCCCGCCGACGCGGACGCACGGGTTCGCCCGGCGGGCCGGGACGTGCGGGCGGACGAGGTGCGCTTTGGATACGGCACGGGCAGCGATGTGCTGCACGGCGTCTCCCTCGACGTCCGGCCGGGCAGCCGGGTGGCTCTGGTCGGCCCGTCCGGCGCGGGCAAGTCGACGCTGGGCCGGCTGCTGGCCGGGATCTACGCGCCGCGTACGGGCGCGGTGACGCTGGGCGGCGCGGAGCTGTCCCGGATGCCCACCGAGCATGTGCGCCGCCATGTCGCACTGGTCAACCAGGAGCACCACGTCTTCGTGGGCTCCCTGCGGGACAACCTGCTGCTGGCCCGTACGACGGCCTCGGACGGCGACCTGTGGTCGGCGCTCGCCGCGGTGGACGCCGACGGCTGGGCACGGGCGCTGGAGAAGGGCCTGGACACGGAGGTGGGTTCGGGCGGGCTCGCGCTCACCCCGGCCCAGGCCCAGCAGATCGCCCTCGCGCGGCTGGTCCTGGCGGACCCGCACACGCTGGTGCTCGACGAGGCGACCTCGCTGCTGGACCCCCGCGCGGCCCGGCATCTGGAGCGCTCGCTGGCCACGGTGCTGGAGGGGCGTACGGTCGTGGCGATCGCGCACCGGCTGCACACCGCACACGACGCGGATGTGATCGTGGTGGCGGAGGACGGCCGGATCAGCGAGCTGGGCAGCCACGACGAACTGGTCGCCGCGGACGGCGCGTACGCGGCGCTGTGGCGCTCCTGGCATCAGTAGCCCGCGGAAGCGGGGGGCCGGGGCCCGGGACGTCAGATGAGGTCCAGGGCCCCGAGCCCGCCCACGCCACCGAGCACCATGAAGGCCGGCATGAGGACCTTCAGCTCCACCCAGCTGCCGGCGCGGAAGCGCATGGTCTTCGGCGGGCCGAGAGGGTACCAGCGCTTGCGGCCGATGGGCAGGGGCCACAGGATCGGGCAGCCCGAGACCGTGAGGGCGTCCCCGATGTCGTGCACGAGGGCCCCGAGCACGATGGGCAGGCCCAGCCACATGTACTCCTGGCCCGGGCCGGTGAAGAGCCAGTGGGAGCCGTTGCCGGACTGGTCCAGGACACCGGCGAGGATCCAGGCGCTGGTCGCGCCGAGCAGCCAGACCAGGACGTCGCTGGAGGTCCGTGCCATCCGCCACAGAAGCCCCTCGACGGCGAGCACCAGGTGGACGAAGAGGATGCCGAGCACGGCCCAGCGGCCGCCGGTCATGGCCAGCGCCGAGGTGCCGGTTCCGATGAGCAGCGCCCATAGGGCGGTGTGGGTGAGGGTGCGGTGGCCGCCGTTGCGACGGGGATCGCCCTTGGCCCGGGTGGCCTTGTAGACCGCGTGGGACAGTGCGTCGATGATCTCGCACAAAATTCTCGATATCGGGCCGAATGCCCGCGATATCGTCGCGGACTTGTGATCGAGGTCCGGGGCGAGTGCCGCACCGGCGCAGATCAGCGCGCCGACGACGAGCACCGGCCAGGGCATCGGATGTCCGGCTGCCGCGGCGGCGGCTCCCACGCCCAGCCAGGCTGCCGCGCCGGAGAGCGAGTGCGCCGGTCCCATCATGCTCGTTCCACCCCTTCGCTGGTCGGCGTCCCGTCTTCCTGACGCCACGTCGGCGACTCAGCGTAATGCCCGGATGATCAACGCTGGACCGGCCGGTTCCCTGATCCGGTGCCGGGCCAGGCAGTATGGGGGTGTGACCCTTATCGATCAGATGCCGAGCCATGCCGACCCCGATGCCCTTTTCGAAGCTTTCTCGACCTGGGCCGAGGAGCGGGGCATCACGCTGTACCCCGCTCAGGAGGAGGCGCTGATCGAGGTGGTCTCCGGCGCGAACGTGATCCTTTCCACGCCCACCGGGTCGGGCAAGAGCCTTGTTGCGGCCGGAGCGCACTTCGCCGCGCTCGCCAATGACCAGGTGACCTTCTACACCGCGCCCATCAAGGCGCTGGTCTCGGAGAAGTTCTTCGACCTGTGCAAGATCTTCGGCACGGAGAACGTCGGCATGCTCACCGGCGACGCCTCGGTCAACGCGGACGCTCCGGTCATCTGCTGCACAGCCGAGGTGCTCGCCTCGATCGCGCTGCGCGACGGCCGGAACGCCGACATCGGCCAGGTCGTCATGGACGAGTTCCACTTCTACGCCGAGCCGGACCGCGGCTGGGCGTGGCAGATCCCGCTGCTGGAACTTCCGCAGGCGCAGTTCATCCTGATGTCCGCCACGCTGGGTGACGTCTCCCGCTTCGAGGAGGACCTGACCCGGCGCACCGGGCGGCCCACCACGGTGGTGCGCTCCGCGACCCGGCCCGTTCCGCTGTCCTACGAGTACCGTGCGACGCCGCTGACCGAGACCCTCACCGAGCTTCTCCATACGCACCAGGCACCGGTGTACATCGTGCACTTCACGCAGGCGGCCGCCGTCGAGCGGGCGCAGGCGCTGATGAGCATCAACATGTGCTCCCGCGAGGAGAAGGACGAGATCGCCAAGCTGATCGGCAATTTCCGCTTCACCACCAAGTTCGGGCGGAATCTCTCGCGCTTCGTCCGCCACGGCATCGGGGTGCACCACGCCGGAATGCTGCCGAAGTACCGGCGGCTGGTGGAGCGGCTGGCTCAGGCCGGTCTGCTGAAGGTCATCTGCGGTACGGACACGCTCGGCGTCGGGGTCAATGTGCCGATCCGCACGGTGCTTTTCACGGCTCTGACCAAATACGACGGTCAGCGTGTGCGCACCCTGCGGGCGCGGGAGTTCCACCAGATCGCCGGGCGTGCCGGGCGGGCCGGATTCGACACGGCCGGCTTTGTCGTCGCCCAGGCCCCCGAGCATGTCGTCGAGAACGAGAAGGCGCTCGCGAAGGCGGGCGACGACCCGAAGAAGCGGCGCAAGGTGGTTCGCAAGAAGGCCCCCGAGGGCTTCGTCAACTGGAGCGAGAGCACCTTCGACAAGCTCATCGCCTCCGAGCCCGAGCAGCTCACCTCCCGGTTCCGGGTCACGCACGCGATGCTGCTGGCGGTCATCGCCCGGCCCGGCAACGCCTTCGAGGCGATGCGCCGGATGCTGGAGGACAACCACGAACCCCGCAGGAGCCAGCTGCGCCACATCCGCCGGGCCATCGCCATCTACCGTTCGCTGCTGGACGGTGGCGTGGTGGAGCGGCTCGACGAGCCCGACGCCGAGGGGCGGATCGTCCGGCTGACGGTGGACCTGCAGTCGGACTTCGCACTGAACCAACCACTGTCGACGTTCGCGCTGGCCTCCTTCGAACTCCTCGACCCGGAGTCCCCCTCCTACGCCCTGGACATGGTCTCCGTGGTCGAGTCGACGCTGGACGACCCGCGCCAGATCCTGGCCGCGCAGCAGAACAAGGCGCGCGGTGAAGCGGTCGCGGCGATGAAGGCGGAGGGCGTCGAGTACGAGGACCGCATGGAGCGGCTCATGGACGTCAGCTACCCCAAGCCTCTCGAGGAACTGCTGACCCACGCCTACGACGTCTACCGCAAGAGCCACCCGTGGGTCGGCGACCACCCGCTGTCGCCGAAGTCGGTCATCCGCGACATGTACGAGCGCGCCATGACCTTCACAGAGTTCACCTCCCACTACGACCTCGCCCGGACCGAGGGCATCGTGCTGCGCTATCTGGCCGGCGCGTACAAGGCGCTGGACCACACCGTCCCCGACGACCTCAAATCCGAGGACTTCGAGGACCTGATCGCCTGGCTCGGCGAGATGGTGCGCCAGGTCGACTCCAGCCTGCTGGACGAGTGGGAACAGCTGGCCAACCCGGAGGTGGAGTCCGCGGAGGAGGCTCAGGACCGCGCCGACCAGGTCAAGCCGGTCACCGCGAACGCCCGCGCCTTCCGGGTGCTGGTGCGCAACGCGATGTTCCGCCGCGTCGAGCTGGCCGCCCTGGACAAGGTCGGTGAGCTCGGCGAGATGGACGGCGAGTCCGGCTGGGACGAGGACCGCTGGGCCGATGCCATGGACGCCTATTGGGACGAGTACGAAGAGCTGGGCACCGGCCCCGACGCCCGCGGCCCGAAGCTGCTGCGCATCGAGGAGCGTCCGCAGGACGGTCTGTGGCGGGTCCGCCAGACCTTCGCCGACCCGAACGGCGATCATGACTGGGGCATCTCTGCCGAGGTGGACCTCATGGCTTCCGACGAGGAGGGCCGCGCGGTGGTGCGGGTCACGGACGTCGGTCAGCTGTAGCTGCTGCGGCACAGCTGGTGCCGGGCGGTGCTCCCTTCCTTCCGCGCAGCCACCCCCACAGCCCGCGTGGCCGTGCCGGCTCCACGGGCGATGCCTGGCGCGCCGGTGCGGCAGGTGTCCCCTGCCGCACCGGCTCCAGCGCTCCGGAGGGGGGCTGTCCCCGCTGCGGGCGGCCCTCCCGGCCTGGAGCGGGACGGTCCGCGCGGGCCTGCGCCAGGGCGGCGGCGAGGCAGTACCGGTGCCAGTCGATCTCGTCCGGGTCCTCCGCCAGCACCAGTTCGTCGATCACTTCGCGCGCGGCCGTCGCCTCCGGCCGCGCCTGGGTGAGGGCCGGGCGCAGCGCGTCGAGGTAGGCGCGTTCGTCCGGGTCCGGCACCGCACCGGCGAGTTCGCCGGGATCGAGCACGGCGGCGGGGACCGCCGCCCGTTCCCACGGGTCCGCAGCCGCGGCCGTCAGCTGGTCGAGGCGGCGGGCACGCCAGCTCCGGGCGCGCCTGTCGGGGTGTTTCTCCAGGGCCGCGCGCAGCAGGGCCGGGGTGCGGCCGGTCAGCATCCCCGGGTTCCGGTCGGCGAACTCCACCAAGTCCGTCGCCAGATAGTGCCAGACGACCACGCGGTACCTGTTGACGTAGAAACGCACGGGAGCGAAGCAGCCGCCCCGGGCGAGGCGTGCGAACCGGGCGGGACTGATGCCCATCAGTTCGGCGCCTTCGGCCGTGCCGACCACCCATAGCCGCGTGCGCAGCGCCTCCGGGAAGCCCTCGGCGGATTTGTGCCGCTCGATCTCCTCCCGCGCGATTCGACGTCGCCCGCCCGGTCCGGAGGTCAGGGTCCGCACCTCCCCGAGCTGCACGGCCAGCTCGAATTCGCGTGGTTTCAGCCCCAGTTCCCGCGCTGCCCGTGCGAGCGGAACGCTCAGCTCCGCAGTGGCTCGCGCCTGTTCCTGCCGTACCGCCATGACACCCTCCCCGCCACCGGTCGATTACTTACAGTGACGACTGTAGCGGTATGTCAGGCCGCCGCGTCCGCCCTGTGGATAACCTCAGGCCGGTACCGGAAACGCCGAGGCCAGCGCCTCATCAGCTCACCCACCCCACGCCCCTTCCGTCGTCGCCGGGGAGCCGGGCCGACCACCTCATCCGCCGGAGTCACCGCCGCCCGGCCGGTCCTGCGACACGCTTCCGCGATCGACGTGATTGACCAACAGCGTCATCTCGTACGCGACCTGACCGATGTCGGCCTCGGCTCCGCCGAGCACGCACAGACAACCCTCCTCTCCCGCGGCCGTCACGAAGAGCACGCCTTCCTCGAATTCGACCATCGTCTGCCGCACCCGTCCCGCCCGGAAGTGCCGGCCGGTGCCCCTGGCCAGGCTGTGCAGCCCGGAGGCGACCGCCGCGAGATGTTCGGCGTCCTCTCTTTCCAGGCTCGCGCTCGCTCCCGTCACAAGCCCGTCGTTGGACAGCATCAGTGCGTGCCGTATCTCGCCGACACGCTCGGTCAACTCGTTCAGCGTCGAGTCGAGTTCTTCGCCGTTCGCCATGTTCCGCCTCCCCGTCCCGCAATTCCCCGTAACTGCCGTGCAAGCCTTGCTCACCTCCGTGCTCCCGGCAACCCGCCCGGCCCCTCAGTACGCGTCTGTTCGCCACTTGGCACAGGACGGGGACACCGTGCGGAAAATGACCGCGGCGCATTCGATCGGTACTGCGGTTCGCCGGCAGCCCTCCCTCCTTTACCGGCGGTTCAACTCCACTGGGGCAGGGCACACTTGAACGACCGCAGGAAATGCCGCTCCCGGGGCAGGTGATCCGCGTGTTCGACAAACTTCGCAGGCGTATCGAAGAGGTACGGCAGACTCCGGCCCCGCGGCCGCCCACAGGCAGCGGGTCCGGACGCTCGCGACAGCACAATCTCTTCGAGGCCGCGGCGGTCCATGTGGCCGCGTGCGCCGAGAACGACTTCGAAAGGAGCGCGGAAGCGGCGCGGTGGGTCTCGCCGGAGGCACTGAGCTTCGGGGTGAACGAGCTGGCGTGCCGGGCTGTCATAGCGCTTGCACGCGAGCGCAACGAAACCCCGCAGACCGTGGCCCGTACGCTGCTCGGCCTGCCCCGTTCCTGAGGCCGGCGCCCATCCCGCTCCCCAGACCAGCACCCGGCTCCGAACACCGGCCCGGCGCGGGCGGCGAACCGTACCGCGCCCCGAACGGTCCGCGCCGCGGCCAGCTCCACCCGGCTCGCCCGAGTGCCCGCCTCTTGAGCGCCCCTTGCCCGGATCAGCCCGCGTCGCCTTGTGATCGGCGGACGTTCCCGAATCCGTCACTCGGAAGTCGTGTACATGCCATCGCGGCGGTTCTACGCTTCCACCGCGCCCTGCGCACCCCACCGACTTCGCCCTGTACGGAGGACCTCGTGCCCGCCGCAGCCAGCCGCCCCCACAGCCCGCGCCGTCTCCGCCGCCGTCACTCCGTCGCCCTCGCAGCCGCGTTCGGGTTCGCCGCCACCTCCCTCGGCCTCTGGGCCTCGGACTCCGCAGCCGCACCCGCCGTTCCCACCCCGGACCACGTCGTGGTCGTCGTCTTCGAGAACCACGCCTACAGCCAGGTCATGGGCAGTTCCAGTGCCCCGTACATCAACTCGCTGGCCTCGGGCGGCGCGAATCTGACCGCTTCGTACGCCGAGACCCACCCCAGCCAGCCCAACTACTACGCGCTGTTCTCCGGTGACACTCAGGACGTCACCGACGACAGCTGCGTCGACCCAGGCTCCATCGACGAACCCAACCTCGCCTCCGAACTCATCTCCGCGGGCAGAACCTGGGCGAGCTACAACGAGTCCCTGCCCTTCGAGGGCTCGACCACCTGCAAGAGCGGCAAGTACGCCCAGAAGCACAACCCCTGGTTCGGCTTCGGCAACATCCCCACGAACACCGCGCATACTCTCAGCGCCTTCCCCCGCGACTACTCCACCCTCCCCACGGTCTCGTTCGTCGTACCGAACCTGTGCAGTGACATGCACGACTGTTCCGTGGGCACCGGCGACACCTGGCTCAAGAGCAACCTCAAGGGCTACGCCGACTGGGCCAAGAGCCACAACAGCCTGCTCCTGATCACCTTCGACGAGGACAACAGGCTGAGCGGCAACCGCATACCGACGGTCCTCTACGGACAGCCGGTGAAGGCGGGATCGGGATCCGGCACCACCTACAACCACTACGACGTGCTGCGCACGCTCGAGACCATGTACGGCCTCCCGCACGCCGGAAACGCCGCGAACGCCAGGGACATCACCGGCATCTGGAACAGCTGACCGTGTATGTCGCGGACAGCCGCACCGCACCGGGCACCGCTGACGGCACCGCCGGCCACGACACCGCTCCCGGCCGGCGGGTCGCCGTTCCCGGCGCGGTGCTCGCCCTCGGTGCCGTCAGCCTGATCACCGATGTCTCCTCGGAGATGGTCAGCGCCGTTCTGCCGCTCTACCTCGTCGCCGGACTGGGATTGTCCCCACTCGGCTTCGGCCTTCTGGACGGCGTCTACAACGGCGTCAGCGCGCTCGTACGGCTCATCGGCGGCCGGCTCTCCGACCGCCGCGGCGGCAGCCACAAGACCGTGGCGGCCGTCGGCTACGGCCTGTCCGCCGTGTGCAAGCCCCTGCTGCTCGTCGTGCACAGCGTGCCGCTCATCGGAGCCGTTCTGGCCGCCGACCGCACCGGCAAGGGCCTGCGCACCGCACCGCGCGACGCCATGATCTCGCTGGCCTGCGAGCCCGAGGACAGGGGGCGCGCCTTCGGCGTGCACCGCGCCATGGACACCGCTGGGGCGCTGCTCGGTCCGCTCCTCGCCTTCGTGATCCTGCGGGCCGCCGCGGAGGGGTACGACGCCGTCTTCACCGCCAGCGGATGTGTGGCCGCAATGGGCCTCCTCGTCCTCGTACTGTTCGTGCCCGGGCGGCGGGAGAAACCCGCGCGCCCCCCGCGCACGGAAGCGCGGACGCCCGTGCGTGAACTGCTGCGCCGTCCCGGCGTCCGCCGACTGACCGGCTGCGCGGTGCTCCTCGGCCTGACCACCGTCAGCGACTCGTTTCTCTACCTCACCCTGCAGCGACGCCTGGATCTGTCCGAATCGTGGTTCCCCCTGCTGCCGCTGGGGACCGCGGCCACGTTCCTGCTGCTGGCCGTGCCGCTCGGCGCGGTCGCCGACCGCTTCGGCCGTCGCCGGCTGTTCCTCTGCGGCCACCTCGCCCTCCTCGGTGCGTACGCACTGCTGGTCGCCCCGCTGGCCGGCTCCGCCGCCCTCGCCTGCCTCGTCCTCGCGCTGCACGGCACCTTCTACGCCGCCACCGACGGCGTTCTCGCCGCGGCGACCGCCGACGCCGTGCCGCCGGCGGTACGGGGCAGTGGGCTGGCCGTCGTCCAGACCGGCCAGGCCGCCGCCCGCTTCGTCTGCTCGATCGGCTTCGGAGCGGCCTGGACCGCCTGGGGCGACCGTGCGGCCCTGGGCACGGCCGCCGGCGGCCTGCTGGTCTGCGCCACCGTCAGCGCGCTGCTGCTGCACCCCTCCCCCACCGATGCCGTACCGGAGCCCGTCCGTTGAACCGCAAGCACCGTCTCCTCGTCCTCCTCGCCGCCGTCCTGCTCCTGACGGGCGTCGCCGTCGGTGCCACCCTGCACGCCGCTGGGCGGGCGGCCGAGAAGGGCCACGCCCAAGCGGGTGGTCCACTTGTGCGACCGGGAAAGGTCACTTTGGGCGCACCGGGCCGCAGCGTCTTCCGCAACATGGCCTGGGGGCCGCACCGCGACGAGATCACCTCCGTCGCGGACGCCGACCCCAGCGGCCCACGCACCGCCTCCGGCGTGCGCTGCCTGCGCTTCCACGCGGCCGGCGGCACCGGAATCTGCCTGCAGGCGGTGCACAGCGGATTGCGCGAGGCCTACCGCGCCCTCGTCCTCGACGCGCACCTGCGCGAGCTGCGCCGCTACGACCTGGCGGGCATTCCCACCCGGGCCCGGGTCAGCCCCGACGGGCACACCGTCGCCTGGACGGTCTTCGTCAGCGGCGACTCCTACGCCGGCACCGCCTTCTCCACCCGCACCTCGGTCCTGCACACCCGCACCTGGTCCTTGGACCGCGATCTGGAGACGTACCGGTTCTTCCTGGACGACCGGCCTCACCAGGCCGCGGACCTCAACGTCTGGGGCGTCACGTTCGCCGACGACACCCGCTTCTACGCCACCGTCGCCACGGCCGGAAAGACCTATCTGGTGCGCGGGGACCGCGCGAACCGGACGCTGCGGAGCCTGCACCCCAACGTCGAGTGCCCCTCCCTCTCCCCGGACGGGACGCGTATCGCCTACAAAAAACGCGTCCAGGGCGCCTCCTCCGACGCGCCCTGGCGGCTGTACGTGCTGGACCTGCGCACCCTGCGCGAGAATGCCACGGCCGAGCGCCGGAACATCGACGATCAGGCGGTCTGGCGTGACGGACACACCCTCGTGTACTCGATGCCCGGCAACTACGGCTCCGATCTGTGGAGCGTCCCGGCCGACGGCTCCGGCAGCCCGCGGCGGACGATGGCGGCGGCGCTCGCCCCCGCCTTCGGTGGCCGTCTCTAACGGTCCAGCTGTTTGCGGGACACCCGGCGCAGCCGCTTGCGCTGCGGGGAGTCCAGCAGCAGATAAGCGCCGACCGGTACTCCGACGATCACCAGCAGTGCCGCCCAGAAGGGCAGCAGCCACAGCAGGATCACTCCCATCGCCACGCCACCCACGGCGACCTTGGCCCTGTTGGTCATGTGCGTGCCTCCTTCGCGACGGCTGCCGCGATACCTGCCGCCGTGCCTGTCACAACGCCCGGGCATCGCCGCCGGTTCCTCGTGTGTCCCGCAGTGGGGCGCCGACCTCGTGCATGTGGCGCAGCGCCTGCGCATAGGAGTCGATGAGTCCGGTTTCAGCGTACGTCAGCCCGGCCGACGCGCAGTGGGTGCGGACCAGGGGCCGGGCGAGCCGGAGGTGGTGCCGCGGCATGTTCGGGAAGAGGTGGTGCTCGATCTGATAGTTCAGCCCGCCCATGAACCAGTCGGTGACCGGTCCGCCGCGTACGTTCCTGGAGGTGAGGACCTGCCGGCGCAGATGTCCCCAGCGCTCGCCGTCCGGGTCGGGCATCTCCATGCCCTTGTGGTTGGGGGCGAAGACCATGCCGAGGTGCAGCCCGAACAGGGCGTGGTGGAGCAGGGCGAAGGCGACCGCCTTGCCGGGCGACATCGAGGACAGCAACAGGGTGGCGTAGCCGGCCACGTGCAGCGTCAGCAGGGCCGCTTCGACCCGGCGTGCACCTGCCTCCTGCCGTTTGAGGTCGCGCACACTCGAAACCTTCAAGTTGATGCCTTCGAGCAGCAGCAGGGGGAAGAAGAGCCGGGCCTGGTTGCGGGTGAGCCACCGGGTGAAGCCCTCCCGTCGGACGGCCTGCTGCCGGGTCCACACCAGCGCGCCCACTCCCACGTCGGGGTCCTTGTCGACGTGGTTGGGGTTGGCGTGATGGCGGTTGTGCTTGTCGTTCCACCAGGCGTAGCTCATGCCCAGCAGCAGGTCGGCGTGGATCAGGCCGAGGACACGGTTGGCCCGGCGGGTGGCGGCTATCTGGGCGTGCCCGCTGTCGTGTCCGATGAAAGCGGTCCGGGCGGAGAGGACCGCCGCGGGCACGGCCAGCAGCAGCGTCCACCACGAGTCACCGGTGAGTACGAGCCCGGTGGCCGTGGCAGCGAGTGCGAGCAGGTTGCCGGCGATCGTGAGGGCATACCGGCCGCGGCGGCGGTCGAGAAGGCCCGCCGACCGGATCCGGCGCAGGAGCGGGGCGAAATCGCTGCCCGCGACGGGTTCCGCGAGAACGGCGCTGGCCTGTGGCATGAGGGCTTCTCCGGTGACTTGAGGGCGGTCCGACTCATGAAACGTACGGATCGGGGGCAGGACGCGGCCATGGCGTCACCCCCCGGACCGGCCGGGGGCCAGCCCCCGGATCCGCCAGGGGTTTGCGCACACCGGGCGTCTTCCGCACACGGAATGTGACGCGCCTCACTTGACGAACCGCCGCATCGGCCGGGTTCGGCATGTACCCTCGGCGACTCCGACTCGCACTAGTCAAATTTGAGGAATGCGCAGCGCTGTGACCCCACCCTCTGCCGCAACACCCTCCGCGATCGCCCGGCTCGCCCACTGCCAGGCGGTCTTCCTCCCCGGAGACCCGGCCCGCACCGGGCGTGTCGCGTTCTGGACGCCGACCGGTGAACCGCCCCTGGCCACGGACGCCGTCGAGGAACTGACCATCGCCGTTCCGGACGGCACGGACATCACCACCACGACCGTGCGGGCCACCGTACTCCCCGTCCGCGACGCACTGCCCGTGCTCACCCGCGCCCGGGCGGCACAGGCCGACGAGGCCGCCGCCTTCTGGGGAGCCGTCGCCGTACTCGCCCTGCAACTGGCCGCTCGCGGCAAACTGTTGCCCGGCCTGACCAACAGCGATCACGACTCCTGGCGAGTCGGCCCCCTCGCCCCCGACGACCAGCGCCGGGTACGCGAGCTGGCCGCCGCCATGCCACCGGCCGCTCACGCCGTGCCCCTCCCCGGTGACGGCCCGCTGCTGCTGCCCGAACCGGACCGCCTCGTGCGGGCCTTTCTGGACGCCGTGGCCGACGGCCTGCCCCGCTCCCCCGCCGCCGCGCTCGCCGGCGGCGGGCCCGCCTTCACCGCTCCCGAGCCGCAGCGGCTGCCGGAGCAGCGCGCCTGGGCCGCGGAGGTCGCGGCCGGCCACGACACGGGCGTACGACTGTCCCTGAGAATCGAGGTCCTCGGGCTGACCGGTGCACAGGACGACAGCGGCGAGGAGGCGCACCCGCGCTTCCGGGCCGTACTCCAGCTGCACAGCCTCACCGACCCGGCGCTCGTCGCGGACGCCGCGGACGTGTGGTCCGGCGCCTCCCCCGCGGGGGCCGCGCTCGGCAGCGGCGCCCGGATGAACGCGCTGCTCGCACTCCGGCGCGCCGCCCGCGCCTGGCCGGCGCTCTCACCGCTGCTCTCGGCGGCGGCACCCGACGCCATCGAACTCGCCGACGACGAGGTCGGCGAGCTGCTCGGCTCGGCCTCGGCGGCACTCGACGCCGGCGGCGTCGAGGTGCACTGGCCCAAGGAACTGGCCCGCAAGCTCACCGCACGCGCCGTGGTCGGCCCGCCGGACGACGAGGACGCCACCGCGTTCGACCGCCGGTCGGGCATGCCGTCCCTGCTCTCGGCCGACGCGCTGCTCGCCTTCGGCTGGCGCTTCGCCATCGGTGGCCAGGACCTGACCAAGGAGGAACTGGACCGGCTCGCCGAGGCGAGCCGCCCCGCCGTGCGTCTGCGCGACCAATGGGTGCTCGTCGACCCCCAGGCGGTGCGCCGTGCCCGCGAGCGGCAGGACCGCAAGGTCACGCCGCTGGAGGCGCTCGGCGCGGCTCTGACCGGCCGCGCCCACGCGCATGCGGACGGGGAGGAGGCCGGAACCGTCGAGGTGCAGGCCACCGGCTGGCTGGCGGCGCTCCGCGACCGCATCGCCGACCCGGAGGCCACTGTCGAGCCCGTCGCGCAGCCCGCGGCGCTCGCCGCCACCCTGCGCGACTACCAGCTGCGCGGCCTCGACTGGCTGAGCCGGATGACCTCGCTCGGCCTCGGCGGCTGCCTGGCCGACGACATGGGTCTGGGCAAGACCATCACCCTCATCGCCCTCCATCTGCACCGCCAGACCCTGCCCGGCGCCGCCGGGCCGACCCTGGTCGTCTGCCCCACCTCGCTGATGGGCAACTGGCAGCGCGAGATCGAACGTTTCGCCCCCAGCACCCCGGTGCGCCGTTTCCACGGCTCCGCACGCGACCTGGACGCCCTGGCGGACGGGGAATTCGTACTCACGACGTACGGCACGATGCGGCTGGACGCGCACCGGCTGGGCCAGGCGGGCTGGGGCATGGTCGTCGCCGACGAGGCACAGCACGTCAAGAACCCGTACTCCGCCACCGCCAAAGCACTGCGCACCATCGGCGCGAAGGCACGCGTCGCGCTCTCCGGCACTCCGGTCGAGAACAACCTGTCCGAGCTGTGGGCGATCCTGGACTGGACGACGCCCGGACTCCTCGGTTCCCTCGGGAGCTTCCGCCGGCGCTACGCGCAGACGATCGAGGGCGGCGCCGACCCGGCCGCCGCCGAGCGGCTCGCGGCGCTCGTCCGCCCCTTCCTGCTGCGCCGGCGCAAGTCCGACCCGGGCATCGCGCCAGAGCTGCCGCCCAAGACCGAGACGGACCACACCGTCGCGCTCACCAAGGAGCAGGCGGCACTGTACGAGGCCGTGGTGCGGGAGATCCTGGCCGAGGTCGCGGATGCGGACGGCTTCGAGCGACGCGGGCTGATCGTCAAGCTGCTCACCGGGCTGAAGCAGATCTGCAACCACCCGGCGCAGTTCCTGAAGGAGCACGGCCTCAAGGAGAACAGCCCGCGGATCTCCGGCCGTTCCGGCAAGGTCGAGCTCCTGGACGAGCTGCTGGACACCATCCTCGCCGAGGGCGCGAGCGTGCTCGTCTTCACCCAGTACGTGCAGATGGCGCGGCTCCTGGAGCAACACCTGGCCGCCCGCGGCGTACCGACTCGCTTCCTGCACGGCGGCACGCCCGTCGCACGGCGCGAGGAGATGGTCCGGGAGTTCCAGGAAGGGAAGGTACCGGTCTTCCTGCTGTCCTTGAAGGCGGCCGGTACGGGCCTGAACCTGACCCGCGCCGGACATGTCGTGCACTTCGACCGTTGGTGGAATCCCGCTGTCGAAACGCAGGCGACCGACCGTGCCTACCGCATCGGCCAGACCCAGCCCGTACAGGTGCACCGCCTCGTCGCCGAGGGCACGATCGAGGACCGGATCGCGGAGATGCTCACCCGCAAGCAGGCCCTGGCGGACGCGGTGCTGGGCTCAGGAGAGGCCGCGCTGACCGAGCTGACCGACGCCGAGCTGGCGGAACTCGTGGAACTGAGGGGGACCGTACGATGAGTGAGCGCACCTTCGATGCCCTGCCGCCCGTAGGCGGGCGCGGCTTCGCGCAGAGCTGGTGGGGCCGGGCCTGGCTCAAGGCGCTGGAGGACACGGCCCTGGACGGCCAACAGGTCAAGTCCGGCCGCCAGCACGCGCGCGCGGGAGCGGTCGGCGCGATGTCCGTACGACCCGGCCGGATCACCGCGCTCGTACACGACCGGGACGGCACGCCCTACCGCTCCGACGTGTTGATCCACCAGCTCTCGGCTGCCGACTGGGACCGGTTCCTGGACCTGGTGGCCGGTCACGCGGGCCATATCGCGGCGCTCCTGGACCGGGACATGCCGCCGCACCTCGTCGAGGACGCGGCCGCGGCGGGCGTCGAACTGCTGCCCGGAATCGGCGACCTGGAGCCGGAGTGCGGTTGCGACGCGTGGGACCACTGCCCTCACACGGCGGCGCTCTGCCATCAGGTGGCTCGGTTGCTCGACCAGGACCCGTTCGTCCTCCTGCTGATGCGTGGGCGCGGAGAGCGGCAGTTGCTGGAGGAGCTTCAGGCGCGCAACACCGCCCGCACCACCGCACACACGCCGGAGCCGCCCGCCGGGGTACCTGCGGGTGAGGCGTTTGCCGCGCGCGGGCTCGTACCGCCGCTGCCCGCGCCTCCGCCGCCGGTGGAAGCGCCGGGCCGCCCGCCCGTTCTGACCGGGGACACACCCACCGCAGCCGGGATCGACGCCGAAGCACTGCAGTTCCTGATAGCGGATGCCGCTGAGCGGGCGCGCCGGCTGCTGGCCGAGGCCCTGGCCGCCGGCCACGAGCTGACGCCCGTTCCGGAGGCACTCACGCTCCGGCAGGACGCGGTGCGTATGGCCGCCACCGGCCCGCCCGAGCGCGTGGCCGCCCGGCTGGCGACCGGCTGCGGCTACGGACCGTCGGAGCTGGCCCGTGCCGTACGCGCCTGGGGGTACGGCGGACCGGCGGCACTGGCCGTGCTGGAGGAGGAGTGGGCGCCGGAGGGCGAGGACCTCGCCCGCGCCCGCGACGGGCTGGCCGGCGCGTGGCAGGAGGACGAGAGCGCGCCGCGGCTCCGGGCGACGCGCAATCACTGGACGGTGGTGGGCACCGGCGTGCAGCTGCGCTACGGACGGGACGGGGGCTGGTGGCCCTACCGCAAGGAAGGCGGCCGCTGGCAGCCCGCGGGCTCCCGCGACCGGGATCCGGCCGCGGCCCTCGCGAACCTGCTCGCCGAGAGCTGAACGGCCGGACGGGCAGGGCTGCCGCGGCCGATCCGCTGCCGCGGCCTGCCCTTCGGCCTCCGGTGCCGCCGCTTTCCGTGCGGCGGCGCCATTCTCTCGGCGAGCGAAGGCGTCACCAGGCCTAGAGCCCGAGGATGTCGGTGGGAAGCACGGTCGGCAGGCCGGGAAGTGCGGGCAGGCTCGTGGGCAGCTGCGTCGGGAAGCCCGAAGGAAGGCCGGAGGGCAGCGTGGTCGGCAGGCCACTCGGCAGCCGGAAGGAGGGCGACGAGGTGCCCGGGCCGCTGGGCGAGCGTTCCTTCCCCGGCCCGCTGTCGTTTCTGTCCGCCATCACCAGCACCGCCCCCAGCGCGAGCGCCGCGACCGCCACCAGCGTGGCCACGGCCATCACGACCCGGCGTCCGCCCCCGGGCGGAGGCGGCGACCCGGGGTCCCAGGGCGGCTCGGCCGGGCCGAAGCCGCCGGACGGCGGGCCTGTGGGCGGCCGGTACGGGGGCCCGGGCGGTGGTCCTGGTGGGGTGGCCATACGGCCAGCGTCCTCGCCTCCGTACGGCCAGGACCGGGCGGTGACCCTACCGCTACATCTTCCAGTCCGGACCGCGACATTCCAGTGGGCCGTCGCCTGCGTGGCGTTATCGGGATAAAGATCCGCTAACAGTACGATTCAACGGATGACTGCCGACATTACCCAGCTGCGCGTCACCGAGGCGAAGGCCGCAGCGGCTCGCCTCCTGCTGGCCTTCCGGCACGGCAACCAGGCGGCGTTCGATGACTCCCTGCCCGAGGCCATGGCGACCGACGAGGCCCGGGACCTCGTCTCCGCGCTCGCCTGGATCGCCAACGAGGCCGTCGACAAGGCCTACCGGCCCGACGTCGCCGACCGCGTACTGCGGCACTTCGTCAGGCGGTTGCCGGACGAGCCCGGCTGGGTCGAGACGGACGAGGAGGCCGCACCGGATGTCGCAGTGCTGCTCGAATCCGTGTGGCGGGGAGACACGGAGACGGTACGGGAGCTGGTGCGCGCCACGCCGGACACCACCTTCGTGCTCGGCAAGCTGCTGCACGCGGTCGCGCTGCTGCTGCCGGCCGTCCCCCGGTCGGAGGTGCGGCGGGTGCTCAGCGAGCTCCGCGGAGGAAGGCCTCCAGGCCCGCGAGATCGTCGGTGTTGAGATAGTCGACGCCTGCGGCGAGCAGCTCCCGCCAGAGCGCTTCCCGCGCCGGCCCAGGCTGGTCCGGCGTGGCCCAGAACCGCACTTTCCGGTGCTCGGCGTGTGCGGCTGTGACGATCCGTCGGAGCGCGGCCCGCTCCCGCTCGGGCATCGGACCTGTGCCCTGCCACGTGAAGTTCTGGCTCCAGTTGTCGCTGACCAGCGGCGCGAAGGAGGCGGGCGCACCGCCGAGGTCGGTGAGACGGCCGTCGTAGAAGGCATGCCGTACCGTCTCGGCCTCCATGGGCACCCGCGCGCCGCGGTCACCGGAGACGACAGCGGTGACGGCCGACCGGCGGACCCGGCCGCCGGCGCTGACGGTGAGGATCGAGTGGTAGGGGCGCAGACGCCGGGAGAGCGCCCGGTAGGTGCTCTCGCCGGAGGTCTTGATGTCGATGAGCAGCTGCAGCGTCAGGTCGTATCCGCGGTGGACGCGCCCGTGGTTGGCTCTGACACGGCGCAGCAGCGGGTCGAGGTAGAGGGCCTCCAGCGTGCGCCGGGGGTCGAGCCCCGAGGCGTCGTGCGCGACCAGCAGCTTGTCCCCGACGAGCCAGATGTCGGCCTCGACGCTGTTGAAGCCGTGCGCGAGCGCGTCGGCGAGCGGGTGGGGGTGCGCGTAGTCGTTGTGCGCGTGGGCCTGGGGCAGCGGGCGCTTGCCGCGCTCCGCGTCGTCCATGGCGGGCGAGTCGGCGTGGGCAGGTGTCGTGAGGGAGCCCGCGAGCCCGGCTCCGAGGGTGATGACGGCAGCTCGGCGCGTACAGGACATGAGGGTGCCTCCCAGCGGCTCGTCGAGCGAATAGCAGGGGCTGCGCGTGCTGATGACTGTGAGTATCGGGGCCCACCGGGCCGTTTGACAGGGAC
This sequence comes from Streptomyces sp. NPDC026206, assembly GCF_040638465.1. Lineage (NCBI taxonomy): Bacteria > Bacillati > Actinomycetota > Actinomycetes > Kitasatosporales > Streptomycetaceae > Streptomyces > Streptomyces sp. NPDC026206. Next base: position 173,699 of record NZ_JBEZYL010000010.1, on the reverse strand, counting down.
GAGTGGAGAGTTGCCCAGGCCGACGCCAGGGCTTTCCCTGTCGTTCTTTCGGGGAATGGTTAAGTCTTTTGCGTCATGGCAGAGTTGACGGGACCTCTGGGGTGACTGTGGATAGACGTGGAGGCCGCGTGCGCGCGGTGCTGACGGTGCTGGTGGCATGGGTCTCGCTGGTGGGCGGAGGCACGGCGTGGGCAGGCACGGAGGAGCTCTCCCCGCCGCAGCTGGGCGCGCCGGCCGCGATCGCGCCTGGGGTGACGTACCGGGGCTTCTCGCTGAAGGGTTCGCACGGACCGGCGTACGGGCATCTGCTCACCGTCGATCTGCGCAACCGGCGGGTCTCGGTGGACCTGTTGTACCCCGGCGCGGTCGGGGAGCGGGCGAAGGTGTCCCGGCTGGCCGATCAGCGGGCCGCGGTGGGCGCGGTGAACGGTGACTTCTTCAACATCGCGGAGGCCCAGCACCCGGGCGTGGAAGCCACGGGCGCACCGGTCGGCCCGGCTGTCTCCGGCGGGCACTTCCTGAAGGCGGCGGTGCCGGACGGGCAGCGCTTCGGGCCGGCGATGCCACCGGGCGGCAGCACCAAGGACGTCTTCGGCGTGGGCACGAACCGTGTGGCACGGATGGACCGGCTCTCACTGGAGGGGTCCGTGCGGACGGAGGACGACGAGTTGCCGCTGAGCGGCTTCAATCAGTACGCCCTGCCGGTGGACGGCATCGGAGCCTTCACGTCCGCGTGGGGCACGACTTCACGGCTGCGGGCGACGTGTGGCACGGACACCGACCGCAGCGCGCCGTGCAGCGACGACACCTTCGAACTGACCGTGCGGCGCGGCCGGGTGACCTCGGTACAGGAAAGGCCCGGGCGGGGCGCGATCGCGAGCGGTTCAGTGGTGCTGGTGGGACGGGAGGAAGGGGCGCGCGAGCTGCGGAAGCTGGAGGTCGGCGACCGCGTGACCGTCGAGCAGCGGCTGCGACCCCGGCGGGGCGGGGCGTTCCGGTTCGCGATCGGCGGCTTTCCGATCCTGCGCGGAGGCGAACTCCTGGCCGGCCTGGACAGGGCTACCGCGGCCGTGCGCACGGCGGCGGGTCTGGCCGACCGTGGACGGCGGCTGTACCTCCTGGCGCTGGACGGCGGCGCCGCCTACCGGTCCGGGCTGACCGTCGCCGAACTGGCCCGCACCATGCGGAAGCTGGGGGCCGTGGACGCCTTCAATCTGGACGGCGGCGGGTCCTCCACTCTCGTGACCCGCAGGCAGGACAGTGCGAACGCGACGGTGCGCAACCACCCCTCGGGTGGGGTGGAGCGGCCTGTGGCCAACGGCATCGGGGTTTTTGTCCGACGTTGACATCAGCTTTCAATCCCATCCTTTTGAGTGATCGCACCCACAGAATCCCACTGCTAACTTCGAAAGGGGTCGAGCGGGAATTCATGGAGGCCTCGTGACGGGCGATTCCGCACTGGATGGGTGGGCATTCGAATATGACGACGTCAGTGGAGTCCGGGGCCGGCGCGGATAATTCACCGGGCCGGCTGAGTCTGGGCACGGAGGCGGCCCGCAATCTGGCGACCACGACCAAGTCAGTGCCCCAGATGCAGGGGATCACCTCACGGTGGCTCCTGCGCCTGCTGCCATGGGTCCAGGTCTCCGGTGGGACGTACCGGGTGAACCGGCGGCTGACGCACAGGCTCGGCGACGGCCGGGTGGAGTTCTTCAACACCGGGGCCGATGTGCAGGTCATTCCGGCGGAGCTGGGCGAGCTGCCGCTGCTGCGCGGCTTCTCCGACCGGGAGGTGCTCGAGGCCCTGGCGGGGCGGTTCACGCAGCGGGAGTTCGCTCCGGGTGACGTGCTGGTGGAGGCGGGACAGCCGGCCGACCAGGTCGTGCTCCTCGCTCACGGCAAGGCCGCGAAGGTGCACGAGGGCGAGTACGGCGAACCGGCCGTGCTCGGCATGGTGGCGGACGGCGGATACTTCGGCGACCAAGCGCTGGCCGCCCGCGAAGCGGGCAACTGGGACTTCACCGTCCGGGCCGTGACGGCCTGTACGGCGCTGACGATGCCACGCCAGGAGTTCCAGCAGGTGCTGGAGAGCTCGCAGATGCTCCGGTCCCATGTCGAGGCATATCGCGCCCGCTCCGGCCTCCCGCAGAACGAGCACGGCGAGTCGGCCATCGACGTGGCCTCCGGCCACATCGGAGAGCCGTCGCTGCCCGGTGTCTTCGCCGACTACGAGCCGTCCCCACGCGAGTTCGGGCTGAGCGTCGCCCAGACGGTGCTGCGGGTGCACTCCCGCGTCGCCGACCTCTACAACGAGCCGATGAACCAGGTCGAGCAACAGCTGCGGCTCACCATCGAGGCCCTGCGCGAACGCCAGGAGCACGAGATGATCAACAACCGCGAGTTCGGCCTGCTCCACAACGCCGACCTGCGCCAGCGCATCCACACCCGCAGCGGCCCGCCCACCCCCGACGACCTCGACGAACTGCTGGCGACGGTCTGGAAGGACCCGGGCTTCCTGCTGGCACATCCCCGCACCATCTCGGCGATCGCCCGGGAGTTCAACCGCCGGGGCATCTACCCCGACAGCGTCGACGTCAGCGGTCACTCGCTGCCCGCCTGGCGTGGCGTGCCCATCTTTCCCTGCAACAAGATCCCGATCAGCGAGACCGGCGTCAGCTCGGTCCTGCTGATGCGCACGGGAGAGGAGTCCCGAGGTGTCGTCGGTCTACACCGGACGGGAATTGCCGATGAATATCAGCCGAGCCTTTCCGTCCGCTTCATGGGCATCAGCGAGCAGGCAATCATCTCCTATCTGGTGAGCGCCTACTATTCGGCCGCAGTTCTTGTGCCCGACGCTCTCGGCATTCTCGAGAACGTCGAAATCGGGCACTGACGCAGAGCCGCAAGAAACGTCCTGCCGCCCGCAGGCCGCTCGGCCCCGCTCAGCCGCCACCGGACCCGACGAGCCGGTGGAAGCGGGGCCGGCGGACTGCAGGTCTTCCTCCCGGCATCGCGTCCCCTCTCGCGTCGCCCCCTCGTCTCACGTCCGCGTCGTGTCCGCCTCACGTCCGTGCCGCGACCCCGTGCCGCGCTTCCGCACCACGTTTCGCGCCACGCTTCTCACAGATGGGTGATCATCACCAATGACCACGTCAGTCGAGCCGGAGCACTCCGAGCAGCCGACGCAGACACAGCTGAGTGAACAGTTGAGCCTGGGCACCGACGCGGCACGCCAGCTCGCGACGACCACCAAGTCCGTACCCCAGATGCAGGCGATCTCTCCGCGCTGGCTGCTGCGCGTCCTGCCCTGGGTGCAGGTGTCCGCCGGCACCTACCGGGTCAACCGCCGGCTGACCTACACCGTCGGGAACGGCCGCGTCGAATTCGTCTCGACCGGTACGGACGTGCGGGTCATCCCGCCCGAGCTGGGCGAACTGCCGCTCCTGCGGGGCTTCGAGGACAGTGACGTGCTGGAGTCACTCGCGGACGCCTTCGTCCAGCGCGAGTACGCCGCGGGCGACACCCTCGTGGAGGCCGGCCGGCCCGCCGACCAGATCTTCCTGATCGCCCACGGCAAGCTCGCCAAGACGGGCACCGGCAAGTACGGGCACGAGATCGCGCTGGGCACCCTGGCCAGCGGCGCCTACTTCGGCGAGCGGGTGCCACTGGAGCCCGACGCCACGTGGGCCTTCACGGTGCGCGCCCTGACCCGCTGCACGGTGCTGGCTCTGCCCCTGCAGGCCTTCCAGGAGCTCGCCGACCGCTCCGAGGCGCTTCGCACGCACGTCGCGGACTTCTCCTCCCGCCCCTCGCGGCCGGCCAACAACCGCGGCGAGGCCGACATCGCGGTGTCCTCCGGGCACGTCGGTGAGCCCGCTCTTCCCGGCACCTTCGCCGACTACGAACTGAGGCCCAGGGAATACGAACTGAGCGTCGCCCAGACGGTGCTGCGGGTGCACACCAGGGTCGCCGACCTCTACAACGAGCCGATGAACCAGGTCGAACAACAGCTGCGCCTGACCGTCGAGGCCCTGCGCGAACGCCAGGAGCACGAGATGATCAACAACCGCGAGTTCGGCCTGCTCCACAACGCCGACCTCGGCCAGCGCATCCACACCCGCAGCGGCCCGCCCACCCCCGACGACCTCGACGAACTGCTGTCCCGGCGGCGCAAGACCGAGTTCCTGCTGGCCCATCCCCGCACGATCGCCGCGTTCGGCCGCGAGTGCAACAGCCGGGGCCTGTACCCGAAGAACATCGAGGTCATGGGCACCGCCGTGCGCTCGTGGCGAGGCGTGCCACTGCTGCCCTGCAACAAGATCCCCGTCAGCGCGGCGGGCACCAGCTCGATCATCGCGATGCGGACCGGCGAGGAGAACCAGGGCGTCGTCGGCCTGCACCAGACCGGCATTCCCGATGAGTACCGGCCCAGCCTCAACGTACGCTTCATGGGCATCAACGAGCAGGCGGTCTCGTCCTATCTGGTGAGCGCCTACTACTCGGCGGCCGTGCTGGTGCCGGATGCGCTCGGCATTCTGGAGGACGTCGAGACCGGACGCTGACCCGGTCCCCGCCCTCTCACGGGGGCGGGCAGGCCGGTCAGGGTCGTACGCCGCTGACGAACTGCGCGGTGGCGTGGAGCCCGTGGGAGATGGTGGGCGCGATGCTCGTGCTCGCGAGCAGGAACCCGAGCAGCACGCACACCACCGCGTGTGACATGCGCAGCCCCCCGCTGCGCATGAACACCACCGCCAGGATCAGAAGCAACAGGACCACCGAAATAGAAACGGCCATGGTGTACCTCCTCGGCGGAGCGGCGGGTGTTCGTCAGTGTCGCCCATCGCGGGCCCGCAGCCGGTGCGACAGCCATACTCCATTCGGGTGGACATTCGTCGATCACCCGCGAAAAACCATGACAAGCCATGAAAAGCCATGAGAAGAGCGAACGCCCCGGACGAACAGGGCGGTCCCCATCCGGCTGCCGTGTGCGGCGGCGTTCGACGGGCGTACGGCCCCGGCCGTGCCTAGGCTGACAGAATGAGCCGCACAGTCCGGGAGCGCGGTCCCGCCACGGCGCAGGGAACGACGGCACGGGAGGCCGGCCCCGAGACGGCCGGGCGGGACAGCGCCTGGCGCCGCTTCCTGCACCGGGTTCCCAACGGGTTCGCGCTCTTCTTCGGGCTGCTCGGCGTCTTCTGCGCGGTCACCTCGCTCATTCCGCCGCTGCGGCGCGCGGCCCGGCCGCTGACGGACGCGCTGGACCTGCTGACGGTCCCCACGGCCTCTAACCTGGCCTACGCCGTCTTCCTGCTGCTGCTCGCCGCCGCGACGGCCGCGCGCAAGCGGGTCACGCTCTGGTTCGTCCTCGGCTACCTGGCGCTGCTGCTGTTCACGGACGTGGTGCTGCTGGCCGTGGGCTACTGGGACACGATCCCCTCGCTGGTGCTGTGCATCGCCGCGATGGCGCTGCTGATCCTGGCCCGGCGTGAGTTCTACGCCGCCTCCCGGCGCGGTGCCTTCCTGCGGGCGCTGCTCGTCCTCGCGGCCGGCCTGGCCGTCGCCATCCTGCTGGGCTGGGCACTGGTGTCGCTCTTCCCGGGGACCTTGGAGCGCGGCGGCGGCAACCGGCTGCTGTTCGCCGCCAACAAGGTCTGCGGCGGCCTGGTGAGCGGACGGGACTTCACCGGCTACCCACCGCACTGGGTGTACTTCCTCCTCGGTCTCCTCGGCGCGCTGGCCCTGCTCAACGCCGCCATGGCGCTCTTCCGCTCGCAGCGTCTGGAGGCGGCCCTGCACGACGACGAGGAGCCGCGCATCCGCGCCCTCCTCAGCCGCTACGGAGGCCGGGACTCCCTCGGTTACTTCGCGACCCGCCGCGACAAGGCGGTCGTCTTCTCCCCCAGCGGCAAGGCGGCCGTCACCTACCGCGTCGAGGCGGGCGTCTGTCTGGCCTCCGGTGACCCGCTGGGCGACTTCGAGGCCTGGACCCCGGCCGTCGACGCCTGGCTCGAACTCGCGGGCCGCTACGGCTGGCAGCCCGCCGTGATGGGCGCCAGCGAGGACGGCGCCAAGGCGTACGCCCGCTCCGGGCTGGGCGCCCTGCAGCTCGGTGACGAAGCCATCCTCCAGGTCGCCTCGTTCGACCTGGAGGGCCGGGAGATGCGAGTGACCCGGCAGGCCGTCAACAGGGTGGAGCGAACGGGGGCGACCGTACGCGTCCGGCGCCACGCGGTGCTCTCCGACGAGGAGATGGGCGAGGTCATCCGGCGTGCCGACGCCTGGCGGGACACCGAGACCGAGCGCGGCTTCTCCATGGCCCTGGGGCGGCTGGGCGACCCCGCCGACGGCGACTGTCTGCTGGTCGAGGCGTTCGACAACGACGGCACGATGATCGCGTTGCTGTCGTTCGTGCCGTGGGGTACCGACGGGGTCTCGCTGGACGTGATGCGGCGCGACCGGGCAGCACCCAACGGTGTCATGGAGTTCATGGTCGCGCAGTTGTGCGCGCAGGCCGGGCGGTTCGGCATCAAACGCATCTCCCTCAACTTCGCCGTCTTCCGGTCGGCCTTCGAGGAGGGCGCGCGCATCGGCGCCGGGCCGGTGCTACGGCTGTGGCGCAAGCTGCTGCTGTTCTTCTCGCGGTGGTGGCAGCTGGAGGCGCTGTACCGCTCGAACGTCAAGTACAACCCCGAGTGGCATCCCCGGTTCCTGTGCTACGCCGACGCCGGGGCGCTGGCCCGGATCGGGCTGGCCGCCGGCATCGCGGAGGGCTTCGTTGCCGTGCCGAGCCTGGGCAAGCTGTGGCGCCGGGGCCGGGCCAGGGGCGCGGCACGCCCGGCCTCCACGGCGGGCCTGCCCTCGCTCTCCGAGCTCGGCTTCACCACGGCCACCGGCGCCGGTGCCGGGGCGGCCGAGGGCGACGAGCTGGCGGGGCTGCCTGAGCAGGTGCGGGTGCGGCGGCGGAAGCTGGAGCGGCTGCGTGCGGCGGGCGTCGACCCGTACCCGGCCGACGCCCGCCGCACGCACACCCTCGCTGCGGTACGGACCGTCGTCGCCGCACTGCCGCCCTCGTCCCGTACCGGAGAGCGGGTGACCGTGGCGGGCCGGGTGCTGCTGAAACGCAACCACGGCGGGGTGGCCTTCGCCGTGCTGCGCGACTGGTCCGGTGACCTCCAGCTGGCCTTCACCCGCGACGGCTCCGGCGAGGAGCTGCTGCGGCGGTTCGCCACCCACATCGACCTCGGCGACCACATCGAGGCCGAGGGCGAACCCGGCACCACCGACCACGGCGAGCCCACCGTCTTCGTGACCCGTGCCCGGATGACCGCCAAGTGCCTGCGCCCCCTGCCCGACAAGCGACGCGGGCTGAGCGACCCGGAGGCCCGGGTCCGGATGCGCTACGTGGACCTGGCGGTCTCCCCGGAGGCCCGGCGGACCGTACGGGCGCGCAGCGCCGCCGTACAGGCGCTGCGCCAGGGGCTGCTCGACCGGGGCTTCCTGGAGGTCGAGACGCCGATGCTCCAGCAGATCCACGGTGGCGCGAACGCCCGTCCCTTCACCACTCACATCAACGCCTACGACCTCGACCTGTACCTGCGGATCGCGCCCGAGCTGTATCTGAAGCGGCTGTGCGTCGGCGGCATGGAGAAGGTCTTCGAGCTGGGCCGGACGTTCCGCAACGAGGGCGTCTCGTACAAGCACAACCCCGAGTTCACGATGCTGGAGGCGTATCAGGCCTTCGCCGATTACGAGGTGATGCTGGACCTGACCCGCGAGCTGATCCAGCAGGCGGCCGTCGCCGCCCACGGCTCGGCGATCGCGGTACGGGCGGACGGTGACGGCAAGCGGGTCGAGTACGACATCTCGGGGCCGTGGCCGGTGAAGACCGTCTACGGGGCGCTGTCGGAGGCGTTGGGCCAGGAGATCGGGGCAGACACCACGGTCGCGGCACTGCGCGCGCAGTGCGACGCGGCGGGCGTGCCGCACCGGCCGGAGGACGGGCGCGGCGACATCGTCCTGGAGCTGTACGAACGGCTGGTGGAGGAGCGGACGACGCTGCCGGTGTTCTTCAAGGACTTCCCCACCGACGTCTCGCCCCTCACCCGCCCCCACCGGGCCGATCCGCGGCTCGCCGAGCGCTGGGACCTCGTGGCGTTCGGCACCGAGCTCGGCACGGCCTACTCCGAGCTGATCGACCCCGTCGAGCAGCGCCGCCGCCTGACGGCCCAGTCGTTGCTGGCGGCGGGCGGCGACCCGGAGGCGATGGAGCTGGACGAGGACTTCCTGCGGGCGCTGGAGTACGCGATGCCGCCGACAGGCGGGCTGGGAATCGGCGTGGACCGGCTGGTGATGTTTCTTACGGGGCTGTCGATCCGGGAGACGCTGCCGTTCCCCCTGGTGCGGCACCGCTGAGCAGGCAACGCGGAGTCCACGCGGGTAAGTTCTTAATTCGCCAAGCAGTGATCCAACTGGCTGCCGAGGGGGTCCAAACTGGAAGCCACCGACGGCGGCACAGAGCGGACGGAGGTGGAAAGGAGCAGTCATGATCCGGGGCCGCCTCCCTCCGTGACCGGTGCCGCAGCCGTGCTGGCCCGGGGGGTCAGGCGCGGGAGGGTGGCCTGGGCGTCGGTGGTGGGGGCGCCGTCCAGGAGGGCTATGAGGTGGTCGGCGGCGTGGCGGCCGAAGGCGGCGGTGTCGCGGGCCAGGGCGGTGAGGGCGGGATGGGTGTTGCGGCAGAGTACGGAGTCGTCCCAGGCGACGATGGAGAGTCCGGCCGGTACGGGCACGCCGCTCTCGGCGGCGACGGCCAGGCCGGCGACGGCCATCACGTCGTTGTCGTAGACGATCGCGGTGGGTGGGAGCGGGGAGGCGAGGACGCGGCGGGTGGCTTCGGCGCCTTGGGCGTCGGAGTAGTCGGTGGTCATGGAGGCGACGTCGGGCAGGCCGCGGCGGGCGGCCTCGGCGTGCAGGGAGTCGATCCGGCGCCTGGTGTGGGCGAGGCCGGGCAGGCCGGCGATGTGCACGATGCGGCGGTGGCCGAGGCCGTGCAGGTAGTCGATGATCGAGGCCATGGCCGCGGTGTCGTCGGCCCGGAGGGTGGAGATCGCGGCTCCGTACGGGACGGTGCCGGTGGCCGGCGCGCCGATGACCACGGCGGGAAGGCCCAGCTCCGCGAGGAGTGCCGGACGGGGGTCGCCGTCGCGCGGGTCCACGACGAGGAGGCCGTCCACGCGGTGCTCGGCCCACCAGCGGCGGTAGACCGCGCACTCGGCGTCCAGGTCCTCCACGACCTGGAAGAGCAGCCCCAGGCGGCGGACGGCGAGCGCTTCCTGGATCCCGGAGACGAGCTGGAGGAAGAAGGACTCGACACCGAGCGTACGGGCGGGCCGGGCCAGGACGAGCCCGACGGTGGCCGGGCCCTGTCCGGACAGGGCCCGGGCGGCGGTGCTGGGCTGCCAGCCGAGCTGGTCGGCGACGCGGCGGACCCGGTCGCGGGTGGCGGCGGAGACGCCGGGCCGGTCGTTGAGGGCGAAGGACACCGCGCTCTCGGAGACGCCCGCGCGGCGCGCGATGTCCTTCATCGTCGGGCGGCGGGCCGGCGTACGGCGCATGACCGTTCCCCTCTCACGTGCTGGAGCAGCAACACACTAAAGCGCATTAGCCGTTGGCGGGAGTATTGACGTGACTCCCGTTGCGGGTGCAGGTTTTGAGCTGCCTCCTCCCGGCCAGAATGATCGAAGGAGCTCGTCGGCCATGCCCATATCCCGGCCCAGGTCACGATCCCGATCCCGGTCCCGTAGAGCCGTCGCCACCGCCGTGCCCTTCCTCGCCGCCGTCCTGACGCTCGGCGCCTGCGGAGCAGGAGGGGACGACGCCGCTGCGTCGAGCGCGGAGGGGAAAGCCGAAGGTGACATCACCTTCCAGACATGGAATCTGCGGGCCAACTTCAAGGAGTACTTCGACGGCCTCATCCGGGACTTCGGTGAACAGCACCCCGGTGTCAAGGTCAAGTGGCTGGACCAGCCAGCCGAGCACTACGCCGAGAAACTCAGCGCCGACGCCGGGGCCGGCACTCTCCCGGACGTCGTTAATGTCTCCCCCGACCTCTCCTATCCGCTGGCCAGGGCGGGGCTGCTGATGAACCTGGACAAGGAGAAGGCCACCGTCCGGTTCAAGGACGAGTACACGCCCGAGGCCTGGCAGGGCAATGTGCTGCCCGGGCTGGGCGGTTCGTACGCCTTCCCCTGGTATCTCAACACCGGGCCGCTCTTCTACAACAAGACGCTCTTCAAGGACTCGGGCCTCGACCCCGAGAAGCCGCCGAAGAGCTATGACGAGCTGTTCGCCGTGGCCAACCGGATGGCGCGGCAGTCCGGCGGAAGGACGGCCACTCTCGCGGGTACCCCCTCCATCGAGGACTTCGGCCGTTACGGGGTACGCCTGATGAACGGCGACGCCACGAAGTTCACGTACAACGAGCCGAAGGGCGTCGAACTGCTCGGCAAGTACAAGGAGCTCTACGACAACGGCGGACTCGATCCGCAGGCGCTCACCAATACCCCGGAGAAATCGGGCCAGAAGTTTCTTGAACAGAAAGTCGCCATGAATCCGGGCAGTGCACATGATCTGGAGACGTTCAGGAAGAACGCGCCCACTCTCCACCGCAATCTGGGGATCACCGACGCGCCCAACAACACCGGCAGGCCCAATATGTATGTGATGGGTCTGGCCGTCAGCGAGCGGAGCAGGCACAAGGCGGCGGCGGTCGCCTTCGCGCACTTCGTCACGGACCGCAGGAACCAGGAGTCCTTCGCGCACAAGGTCGCCGTCTTCCCCAGTACCAAGGGATCACTGGACGACCCGTACTGGACGAAGGACGACGGCAGCGACGAGGGCCGGGTCCGGGTGGCGTCGGCGAAGATGCTCAAGGGTGCGGTCAATTACACGCCCGTGGTGATGAGCGACGAGATGAAGACCGTCCTGCGCAACGAGGTCGCCAAGGCTCTGCAGGGAAAGAAGTCGCCCCGGCAGGCGCTCGACGACGCGGCCGCGCAGAGCAACAAGCTCCTCGAACAGAGCTGACCGCGCCGTGCGCCGGCGACCCGCCTGCCCCGTCCGTACCCACCGCGCCGCCAGCCCGTGGCTCCTTCTCCTGCCGGGCCTCGCCGTCATCGCGGCCTTCAGCCTCTACCCCTTCCTCAGCACGGTGCACAAGGCGTTCACCGACGCCCGCACCCTCACTCCCGGCGAGTGGGTCGGGCTCGAGAACTTCCGCGCCATGCTGGAGGACGAGCAGTTCTGGGTCGCCCTGCGCAACAGCGGCCTGTACGTGGTGCTGGTCGTGCCGTTCACCGTGCTGCTGCCGCTGCTGCTCGCGCTGCTGGTGCACAAGCAGCTGCCCGGCGTCACGTTCTTCCGCTCCGCCTTCTACACCCCCGTCGTTGCGTCCGTCGTGGTGGTCTCCCTGATCTGGGTGTGGATGCTCGACGACCGAGGCCTGGTCAACGGCGCTCTGCACGTCCTCGGCGCGGGGCCTGTGGGCTTCCTCGGGGACGAGTGGCTGCTGCTGCTGAGCGCCATGGCGCTGACCGTGTGGAAGGGGCTCGGCTACTACATGGTCATCTATCTCGCGGCGCTCGGGAGCGTTCCTCGCGAGCTGCACGAGGCGGCCGCCGTCGACGGGGCCGGGGCCGTGCGCCGCTTCGTGAGCGTCACCGTCCCGGCGGTGCGGTCCACCATGGTGCTGGTCGGCGCGCTGTCGTCCGTGGCGGCGTTCAAGGTCTTCTCCGAGGTCTATCTCATGGCCGGGCCCACCGGCGGGCCCGCCGGGCAGGACACCACCCTCGTCATGCTCGTCCAGCGGACGGGCACCGGCCTGAGCGGCCGTGTCGGCTATGCCTCGGCCATCTCCCTGGTCGTCTTCGTCATCGCCCTGCTGCTGATGCTGATCGTCCTGCGCGCCGACCGGAAGGAGGACTCCTGATGCTGCGGACGCCGGGCTGGGAGAAGGCGCTGCGTTACGTCCTGATGCTCGCCGTTCTGGCCGTCACGGTCGGCCCGTTCCTGTGGCAGTTGTCCACCTCGCTCAAGGGCACGACCGAGGACATCTACACCTCGCCCCCGCGCTTCCTGCCCCGGCATCCGACCCTGCGCAACTACGCCGAGGTCGCCGACATCATCCCGGTGTGGGACTACGCCCTCAATTCCCTCAAGGTCGCCGTCGCCAGCGTGCTCACCAACCTCGTCGGCGCGTCCATGGCCGGGTACGCCCTGGCCCGGCTGCGCTTCCGGGGGCGAAGGGTGGCGGGGCTGGCGTTCGTGATGGCGCTGCTCGTACCGCTGGAGGCCATCGTCATCGCGCAGTTCACGATGGTCCGCGACCTCCACCTCAACAACACGCTCACCGCCGTCGTGCTGCCCGGTGCGGTCGGCGCCCTGAACGTGCTGCTCATGCGGAACGCCTTCGGCGCCGTGCCGTACGAGATCGAGGAGGCCGCCGTCATCGACGGGGCGAACGTGTGGCAACGGTTCACCCGGATCGCGCTTCCGTCGGTGCGCGGAACCCTCGCCGTCGTCGCGATCTTCGCCTTCATGGGCGCGTGGGACGACTTCCTGTGGCCGCTGATCGTGCTCTCGGACTCGGACAACTTCACCCTGACGGTAGGGCTCAACTTCCTGCACGGCACGTTCGCGCAGAACCCCCGGCTGGTCGCCGCCGGGACCGTCATCGCGGTCGCCCCGCTCATCGTGATGTTCGCCTGCCTCCAGCGGTACTTCTTCCGGGGCGTCGGCGAAGGCGCCGTCAAGGGCTGACCCCGCTTCCCCGCAAGCAACGAGGAGGACCGCGCCATGGCCGTCACCCCCCGCTTCGGCGTCAACTACACCCCCACGCGGGGGTGGTTCCACCACTGGCTCGACTTCGACCTCGACGACATCCGCGCCGACCTGGACTCCATCGCCGTCCTCGGCCTGGACCACATCCGCGTCTTCCCGCTCTGGCCCGTCTTCCAGCCCAACCGCACCCTCATCCGGCCCCGCGCCGTCGAGCAGTTGCTGCAGCTGGTGGACGCCGCCGGCGAACGCGGCCTCGACGTCAACGTCGACGGCCTTCAGGGCCATCTGTCCAGCTTCGACTTCATCCCCTCCTGGACCACCACCTGGCACCGGCGGAACATCTTCACCGACCCGGATGTCGTCGATGCGCAGGCGCACTACCTCCGTGTGCTCGCCGCGGCTCTCGCAGAACGGCCGAACTTCCTCGGCATGACCGTCGGCAACGAGATCAACCAGTTCTCCGGCGGCCCGCACCCCGACCCCGACCGGATCGGTCACGGCCAGGCCGGCCGGTGGCTGCGGCGGATGCTCGACGCCTGCGAGAAGGGCGCGCCGGGCCGGACGCACCTGCACGCCTCGTACGACGCCGCCTGGTACGACGGTACGCATCCCTTCACCCCCGCCCACTCGGCGCGGCTCGGAGCGATGACCGCCGTGCACTCGTGGGTCTTCAACGGCACCGCACAGCGGCACGGCCACGACGGGCCGGCCACCGGGCTGCACGCCGCGTATCTCATCGAGCTGTCCAAGGCCTGGGCCGAGGACCCGGCCCGGCCGGTCTGGCTCCAGGAAGTCGGCGCCCCCGCCCCGCATATTCCGCCCGGGCACGCCGCCGCGTTCACCGAGGCCACCGTCACCGGTGCGCTGGACTGCCCGGACGTGTGGGGCGTCACCTGGTGGTGCTCCCATGACGTCGACCGTGAGCTCGCGGACTTCCCGGAGCTGGAGTACGGGCTCGGCCTGTTCACCAACGACCGGCGGATCAAACCTGCGGGAGAGGTGATTTCACGGCTTGTACGGGAGTGGCGCGAGGAGAGGGCGCACGCGGCACCTGCGGCGCGCCGGACTGCGTTGGCGCTGGACGTGGGCGACCCGGAGAGTGCGCCTCGGCGCGAGGTGTGTGCGCCGGGCGGGGCCTTCTTCGAGGCGTGGATGCGGGTCGCCGCCGGCGGGGGGCGGCCGGCGGTGGTGCTGGCTGAGTGGGCCGGGGATGCGGGGCATCTGATGGCGCGGGGGATTGCGGAGGTGCTGACCGTGGACCAGGTGCCTTGACCGGTGGTTTTTCTCCCCAGCCCCGCCCGTCCCGTAACCGGGGCTCTGCCCCGGGCCCCTGTCCTCAAACGCCGGACGGGCTTGTGTTGCCCGGACGGGCTGGATGCCCGCCTCTCCGAAGGAGCCTTGATGAGCCGGAGACACCCCGCACGTTCCACCGGCGTGACGCGCCGCGCGCTCCTCGCCACCGCCGGCGCCGGCATCGCGGCGGTTGCCTTGCCCGCCCCCGCCCGGGCCGCCCCCGGCACCGACCTCCAGCCGTACGCCTCCTACTGGTACCCCGGCAGCCTCCCCTCCGGCTCCCCCGGTCCCGGCATCCGGTGGCGCAGCCTCAGCGCGTGGCGGCCGCAGGACGACGTCGACCTGCCCTTCAACAAGGCGACCGTGCCGCTCGCCCCGCGCTTTACGCCACCCCCGCCCAACGGCACCGCGCGCGCCGGACAGGCGCGGGTATCCGCGCTCGCGGCCTTCGCCCCGACCTCCGCGAACCCCTCGCAGGGCTCGGCCACCGCCGACTTCTACGCGCTCACGCACTGGGCCTACCTCGACGAGCTCGTCTTCTGGGGCGGCTCCTCGGGCGAGGGGCTGATCCTCGCACCGAACGCGCCCGTCGTGGACGCCGCGCACCGCAACGGCGTGCCGGTCCTGGGCACGGTCTTCCTGCCGCCCGCCGCCTACGGCGGGCAGTTGCGCTGGACACGGGATCTGGTGCGGCGTGACGCGGAGGGCGGCTTCCCGGTCGCCGATCAGCTGATCCGGGTGGCTCGTGCGTACGGGTTCGACGGCTGGTTCCTCAACGCCGAGACCGGTGGCGGGGACGCACGGCTGGGCGCGGACATGCGGGACTTCGTCGGCCACCTGCGGGCGCGCGGCAAGGGGCTGCGGGTGACCTGGTACGACGCCATGGCGATCTCCGGCGATATCTCCTGGCAGAACGAGCTCAACGAGCGCAACGCGCCGTTCTTCCGCTCGGCCGACACCATGTTCCTCAATTTCAACTGGAGCCGCCCCGGCCTGGCCTCCTCGGGCGAGCTCGCGAGGGGCCTGGGGCGGAGCCCGTACGACCTGTGGGCCGGCATCGATGTGGAGGCGAACGGCTGGGACACCCGGGTCGACTGGGACGCGCTCGTACCGGCCGGCCGCCCACACCTCACCTCGTTCGGTTTCTACCGGCCCGAGTGGACGTGGAAGTCCCTCCCGGCGGGCGGCCGCGGCCCCGCCGCCTTCCACGCACGGGACGACCGTTTCTGGTCGGGGCCGTCCCTCGACCCGGCCCGCCCCGGGACCGGGCCGTGGCGCGCGCCCGCCGCGGTCATCGCGGACCGCTCCACGCTCACCGCGCTGCCCTTCGCCACCTCCTTCAACACCGGCCACGGGCTCGGCTGGTACGAGCGGGGACGGCGCACCGCCGGCACCGCCTGGAACCATCTGGGCCTGCAGGACCGGCTGCCCGGCCGCCGCTGGGTGATCCATACGGCGGGTGCCCGGCCGGCCGTCGGCTTCGACTTCGACGACGCGTGGCACGGCGGAAGCAGCCTCCTCGTGGACGGCACGATCGCCGGGCCGGCGACGATCGAGCTGTACGCGGCCGGGCTGCCGCTGTCGAGGGCGACGGTGGTGGACCTGGCCCACCGCACCGACCCCGGTTCGGCGGGCGTCCGAGTGGAACTGGTGGTCGCCCTGGAGGAGCGGCCGTACCGCTTCTCGTATCTTCCGGCGGGCACCCTCCGCGCCGGGGGCCACGGCTGGACCACGGCCACGCTGCGCGTCGGGGCGCTGCTGCGCGGCCGTACCGGGCGGTCGATCCGCGCCCTCGGCATCCGGCTGACCGCGCCGGACGGCGGCCCCGTCCGCTGGCGGCTGGGCCGGCTGGCGGTCCGCGACGCAGCCCCGCCCGCGCCCGGACGGCCGGGGCCCCTCACCGTCACCGCGGAACGGCCCGGCCCCGCCGGCACGGCCGCGCTGCGGCTCGCCTGGGGCGCCGCTTCCGGGACCGTGCGCCACTACGAGCTGCGCCAGGCGCTGCCCGGCGGTGGTTCCCGCTTTCTGGGCGGCACGTGCGGGCATGCCTACTACGTCCCGGCGCTGCGTCGTACGGCCGACGAGGCGGCCACGCGGATCGAAGTGCGCGCCGTGGACGAGCTGTACGCCGCCTCACGCCCCGCTTCCGTCACGTACCGCTGGTCCGCCGGCAGGTCCTCTGCGTAAGGAAACCGACGTATGCACTACGACCGCACGATCACCGAAGCCCGCCTGAAGCGGGTGCTGGACGAGCGCATCCGCCCGGCCGTGTATCCGGAGTCGGTGCCGCTGGACGTCTCCGTGTGGCACGCTCCCGGCGAACCCGTGCCCGTCGCGGAAGGGCTCGCCGCCGAGCGCACGCCCATCGCCGTGGGCACAAAGTGGGGCCCGGCCTGGGGCACCAGCTGGTTCACGGTCTCGGGGACCGTGCCCGGGGCGTGGGCCGGCCGCAGCGTCGAGGCCCTGCTGGACCTGGGCTTCGACGAGAACATGCCGGGGTTCCAGTGCGAGGGGCTGGTCTACCGGCCGGACGGCTCTCCGGTGAAGGGGCTCAACCCGCGCAACCAGTGGGTGCGCGTCGGGGAGAAGGTGACCGGCGGCGAACAGGTGCTGCTGCACATCGAGGCCTCCTCCAACCCCGTGATCCTCGACTACCACCCCTTCCTGCCGACCGAGCTCGGCGATCGCGAGACGGCGGACGACTCGCCGCGCTACCGGCTGGCCCGGATGGACCTGGCCGTCTTCGACCGGACGGTGTGGGAGCTCGTCCAGGACCTGGACGTGCTGGGCCAGCTGATGACCGAGCTGTCGGCCGGCTCACCGCGCCGCTGGCAGATCCTGCGGGCCGTCGAACGGGCACTGGACGCGGTGGACCTGCAGGACGTCGGCGGCACGGCGCAGCGGGCACGCGGGGAGCTCGCGGGCGTACTGTCCGCGCCGGCGCACGCCTCGGCGCACCGGATCAGCGCGGTCGGGCACGCGCACATCGACTCGGCGTGGCTGTGGCCGCTGCGCGAGACGGTCCGCAAGGTGGCGCGTACGACGTCCAGCATGACCGCTCTGCTGGAGGACGATCCGTACTTCGTCTATGCCATGTCGCAGGCGCAGCAGTTCGCGTGGATCAAGGAGCACCGGCCCGAGGTGTACGCGCGGGTGAAGAAGGCGGTCGCCGAGGGCCGTTTCGTTCCCGTGGGCGGCATGTGGGTGGAGTCCGATACGAACATGCCGGGCTCGGAGGCGCTCGCCCGGCAGTTCGTGCACGGGAAGCGGTTCTTCCTGGAGGAGTTCGGGATCGAGACGGAGGAGGTCTGGCTGCCGGACAGCTTCGGCTACTCCGCCGCGCTGCCGCAGCTGGTGAAGCTGGCGGGCGCGAAGTGGTTCCTGACACAGAAGATCTCGTGGAGCCGGACGAACAAGTTCCCGCACCACACCTTCTGGTGGGAGGGGCTGGACGGCACCCGGGTCTTCACGCACTTCCCGCCGATCGACACCTACAACTCCCAGCTCTCGGGCCAGGAGGTCGCCCACGCGGTCCGCAACTTCCAGGAGAAGGGCGGTGCCACGCGCTCGCTCGCACCGACCGGGTGGGGCGACGGCGGCGGGGGCACGACGCGCGAGATGCTGGCGCGGGCGAGGCGGCTGGCGGACCTGGAGGGGTCGGCGAAGGTCGTCTTCGAGAAGCCGTCGGCGTTCTTCGAGAAGGCGCACGCGGAGTACGCGCACGCGCCGGTCTGGGCGGGTGAGCTGTACCTGGAGCTGCACCGGGCGACGCTGACCAGCCAGGCACGCACCAAGCAGGGCAACCGGCGCTCAGAGCACCTGCTGCGCGAGGCGGAGCTGTGGGCGGCCACGGCGGCGGTACGGGCCGGGGCTCCCTATCCGTACGAACGGCTGGACCGGCTGTGGAAGACGGTGCTGCTGCACCAGTTCCACGACATCCTGCCCGGTACGTCGATCGCGTGGGTGCACCGGGAGGCGGCGCGGACGTACGCGGAGGTGGCTGCCGAGCTGGAGTCGGTCATCGGGGACGCGCTGACCGCACTCGCCGGTGACGGTTCGTCCGGGGGGACGGTCGTCTTCAACGCGGCGCCGCACGGGCGCGGCGGCGCCGAGGCGCACGGCGCGCGTCTCGCCGGCGCGCTCCGGCCGGCGCCGGCCACGACGCGGCGGCGCGCGGGCGGCGGGTTCGTGCTGGACAACGGACTGCTGCGGGTGGAGGTCGACGGCCGCGGGCTGGTGGTCTCGGTGTACGACCCGGAAGCGGGCCGGGAAACCCTGGCGCCGGGCTCGGCGGCCAATCTGCTGCAGCTGCACCAGGACTTCCCGAACATGTGGGACGCGTGGGACGTCGACCACTTCTACCGCAACACCGTCACCGATCTGACGGACGTCGAGGTGCTGGAGCCGACGGACGACGGTTCGGTGCGGGTGGTGCGCTGCTTCGGGGCGTCGCGGGTCGAGCAGCGGATCTCCCTCCCAGCGGGGGTACGCCGGGTCGACGTCGCGACCGAGGTCGACTGGCACGAGACGGAGAAGTTCCTCAAGGCCGCGTTCGCCCTCGACGTCCACACGGACCGGGTGGCGGCCGAGACCCAGTTCGGGCACCTCTACCGGCCCACCCACACCAACACCAGCTGGGATGCCGCCAAGTTCGAGGCGTGCGCACACCGGTTCGTGCATCTGGCGGAGCCGGGCTGGGGCGTGGCGCTGGTCAACGACTCCACGTACGGCTACGACGTGACGCGGGCGGGACGGCCGGGCGGCTCGGGGACCACGACGACCGTTCGGCTCTCCTTGCTGCGGGCCCCGCGCTTCCCCGACCCGCGCACGGACCAGGGGGTGCACCGCTTCCGCTACGCGCTGGTGCCGGGTGCCTCCGTGGGGGACGCGGTGCGGGAGGGGTACCGGATCAATCTTCCGGAGCGACGGGTGCCGGGCTCCACGGGGGTGGAGCCGCTGGTGTCCGTCGATGACGACGCGGTCGTCGTCTCGGCGGTGAAGCTGGCGGATGACGGAAGCGGGGATGTCGTCGTCCGGCTGTACGAGTCGCTGGGCGGGCGGGCGCGGGTGCGTCTCGCGGCGGGGTTCGGCGTGGTGTCGGCCGGTGTGTGCGACCTGCTGGAGCGTCCCTTGGGGGCGGCCGAGGTGGCGGACAATGGCGTCCCGCTGGCGTTCCGGCCGTTCGAGATCGTGACGCTGCGGCTGAAACGCGCCTGAGGCCGGGCTCCCGTAACCGGGGGCTCCGCCCCCGGGCCCCCGGGCCCCCGGTCCTCAAACGCCGGACGGGCTGCAATTCCACTAGGCGCCGACGGCCCTCATCAGCATCGGGAACGAAGCCACCAGCTCACGCTCCCAGTACGGCCACGTATGCACGCCCTCATGGGCGCACACCGTGGCCGGGATGTGGAGTTCGGCGAGCCGGGTGCGCAGTTGCTGGTTCATGCCGTGGACGGCGCGTTCGATCACGTCCAGGCCGCGGGCGGGCGGGTTGACGCAGCGTGCCGGGGAGGGGGGCGGGTCACCCCACTTCCAGGCCGTGCCGCTGTCGGTGCCATTGCCGTAGGAGAGGTAGAGGGGGGTGCGGGAGAGCGCGGCGGCCTGGTGCAGGGGGCTGTTGCGTTGCCACAGCCGCTGTTGGCGCAGGTCGCCGGGGTCGGTGGTGTCGAAGGGGTAGCCGGGCTCGCCCCACAGCCGCTTCCAGTCGGTCAGGCACGTGGCGCCGCCGGCCTTGACCGCGTCGGGGCCGTTGAACCCGCCGTCCGGCGACTTGTAGAGGGGGTTGACGGCGCCGCTGTAGGAGGCTGCGGCGCGGAACATGCCCGGGTGTGCGGCGGTGAATTTGAGTGCGCCCTGGCCGCCCATGGACAGCCCGGCGACGGCCCGGCTCGTTCCGGCGCGGTAGCCACCCTCCAGCAGGGGCCGCACCTCGTTCAGCAGGTAGCTCTCCCAGGCGGGGGCGCCGCCCTTGCCGTGGTTCCACCAGTCGCTGTAGCCGCTGCAGGCGCTGGTCTCCGGCATGACGACGATGACGTCGCGGTCGGCGGCGAGCTCCTCGATGTGGGTGTTGTCTGTCCAGTCCTTGTGGTTGCCGTTGCTGCCGTGCAGCAGCCACAGCACCGGCCAGGTGCGGGTGGCGGTCTTGGACCAGTGCTTCGGCAGCAGCAGTCGCACCCACTTCACGGGTGCGCCCGTGGCAGGTGAGGAGACGGCGAGGTCGAGCATGCGGTCGCCGACCGGGACCTCCCAGGCCACATGCGCCGGGTTCACGGTCTTCCGGGCCGTGGCCGTCACTGTGGCCGTCACCGTGGCTTTGGCCGTGGCTTTGGCCGTGGCCGTGCCCGCTGTCTGTGCCCCCAGCAGCGGCAGCAGGAGAGCGAGCACCAGCACCGCCGCCCGTCTCACCCGCACCCACGCCACGCCCGTGTGTCGTACCCGTCGGCAAGCCAAGTGCATCAACTGACTCTCCCTCAAGGTGGTGATGCACGTCATACTAGGGTGGCGGGTGTGACAACGTACGTAGCGCTGCTGCGCGGCATCAACGTGGGCGGCAAGAAGCGCGTCCCCATGCAGACCCTCCGGGAACTTCTGGCCGGCATGGGCTGTGCGGCCGTCCGTACCCACCTCAACAGCGGGAATGCGGTGTTCACGCATCCTGACGCCGGTGCGGAGGCGCTGGCCGCCGGGCTGGAACAGGCAATCGAGCAGGAACTCGGGCTGTCGGTGACCTGCCTTGTCCGTGAATCGAGTGACATCCGGCGTGTCGTTGACGCCAACCCGTTCGCCGGGCGCGAGGTCGATCCCGCGCGGTTCCTGGTGACCTTCTTCGCGGCGCCCGTCGACCCGTCCGCCGTCGCCGGCCTGGACTCCGCCGTGTACGCGCCGGAGGAGTTCGTGCTGGGCGATCGCGAGCTGTACCTGTACTGCGCGGCGGGCATCCGGGAGTCGAAGCTGACGAAGATCCTGTCGGAGCGGCGTCTGGGGGCGGTGGGCACCGCACGCAACTGGAACACCGTCACCAGGCTCGCCGAGCTGGCGGGCGCTGAGCGGCCCGGCGCGCCGGCGGCCGCGCAGGTGGAAACCGGCTCCGCTTAGCATTCGAACATGAAGCTGCGTTTCCCCCGGCCGCGCGGGCGGCGGCTGTTCGCCGCCACGGCCGCCGTCGCCGTGCTCGCCGGTGCCGGCACCTGGACCGTGGCCTCGGCCACCGGCGGCGATCCACCCGTGCACCGCGAGGACCGGCTGCTCGGCACGCCGGAGGCACCGGGCGGCACGGACACCGTCCGCATCGACACATCGTTCTTCACCTCCGGCGGTGCACAGCGCAGGCCGGCCGTTCTGCTCGCGCACGGTTTCGGCGGCAGCAAGGAGGATCTGCGCGGGCAGGCCGAGGAGCTGGCCCGCTCCGGCTACGCGGTGCTGACCTGGTCCGCACGCGGCTTCGGGCGCTCCAGCGGGCGGATCGCGCTCAACGACCCGGAGCGCGAGGTCGCCGATGTGAGCCGTCTGATCGACTGGCTCGCCCGGCGCCCCGAGGTCCGGCTGGACGCGGCCGGGGACCCCAGGGTCGGCATCGCGGGCGGCTCCTACGGAGGTGCCGTCGCACTCCTGGCCGCCGGGCACGACAAGCGGGTCGACGCCATCGCGCCGCAGATCACCTACTGGAACCTCGGCGATTCGCTCTTCCCCGGCGACGTCTTCAAGAAATTGTGGGCCGGGATCTTCTTCACCACCGGCTCCACCTCGACGGGCATCGACGGCAAGGCCGACGCCCGCCCCGCCGGCTCCGGCTCCGGCTGCGGCCGGTTCGAGAAGAGCCTGTGCGAGATGTACGAGCGCGTGGCGGTGGCCGGCAGGCCGGACGCGGCGGCGCGGGAGCTGCTGGAGCGCCGCAGCCCCTCCGCCGTGGCGGACCGCATCAAGGTCCCCACCCTGCTCCTTCAGGGACAGAACGACTCGCTCTTCCCCCTCGACCAGGCCGACGCGGCCGCCGACGCCATCCGGCGCAACGGGGCGCCCGTCGCCGTCGACTGGATCGCCGGTGGCCACGACAGCGGCACCGCGAGCGAGAAGGACCGCATCGAGCGGCGCACGCGCGCGTGGTTCGACCGTTACCTGGCGGACGACGAGCACACGGGCACCGGCCCCGCGTTCCGCGTCAGCCGCACCGGGGGCATCGACACGACCGACGGCAGGGCACGGATGCGTGCCGCGACCGGCTCCCGCTATCCAGGGCTGCGCAACGAAGTCCGTACGGTGCCGCTCACCGGTGGCGAGCAGTCGTTCGGCAACCCCGCCGGCGCGACGCCGCCGGCCATCTCGGCCGTGCCGGGCATCGGCGCCGTCTCCCAGTTGTCGGGCCTCGGCCTCGGCGTGTCCCTCGACTTCCCCGGCCAGTACGCCCGTTTCGACTCCGACAGGCTCACCGAGGGTGTACGTGTCACCGGCTCGCCGACCGCGAAGGTGAAGGTCGCCTCGGACTCCGGTGAGGCCGTCCTCTTCGCCAAGGTCTATGACGTCGGACCGGGCGGGCAGCAGCTGCTGCCCGGGCAGCTCGTGGCTCCGGTGCGCGTGGGCGACGCCAAGGACGGCAGGACCGTCGAGGTGCGGCTGCCGGCCATCGACCACACCTTCGAGACCGGGCACCGGATGCGGCTGGTGCTCGCCGCCACCGACCTGGGCTACGCCTCGCCGGCACAGCCCGCCACGTACACCGTCTCTCTGGCGGGGGGACCGGACGGCGGCGGCTTGAGCGTGCCGACCGCGCCCGGCGTACGGACCGGTTCGGCCGGGCTGCCGTGGTGGACGTGGGGGCTGCCGGCCGGGGCCGTGGTCGTGGCGGCGGCCGTGCTGCTGACCGGGCGGCGACGCAGCACCGTGCCCGCGCCCGATCCGGCGACGGCCGACGTGCCGTTGCAGATCAGCGGCCTGAGCAAGCGGTACGCCAAGTCGTCCGACCGGTACGCCGTGCGGGAGTTGACGTTCCGCGTCGAACGCGGCCAGGTGCTGGGCCTGCTGGGACCCAACGGCGCCGGCAAGACCACGACGCTGCGCATGCTCATGGGCCTCATCCGCCCGGACGCGGGCGAGATCCAGGTCTTCGGGAACGCGATCCGGCCGGGGGCGCCGGTGCTGTCGAGGGTCGGCGCGTTCGTGGAGGGGGCGGGCTTCCTCCCGCACCTGTCCGGGCGGGCCAACCTCGGCCTGTACTGGCGGGCGACCGGCCGCCCGGCCCAGGACGCGCATCTGGAGGAGGCCCTGGAGATCGCCGGGCTGGGTTCCGCGCTGGACCGGGCCGTGCGCACGTACTCTCAGGGCATGCGGCAGCGCCTGGCGATCGCACAGGCCATGCTGGGGCTGCCGGACCTGCTGATCCTGGACGAGCCCACCAATGGTCTGGACCCGCCGCAGATCCGCGAGATGCGCGAGGTCATGATCCGTTACGCGGCGGGCGGCCGTACCGTCATCGTCTCCAGCCATCTCCTCGCCGAGGTCGAGCAGTCCTGCACGCACCTGGTGGTGATGGACCGCGGGCGGCTGGTGAGCGCCGGGCCGGTGGCGGAGATCGTGGGCTCCGGGGACACGCTGCTCGTGGGCGTCGAGGGCCGGCTGTCGGAGGTGACGGTGGACAAGGTGGCCGCCCTGCCCGGGGTGGCCTCGGCCGTACGGACCGACGAGGGGCTGCTGGTGCGGCTCGGTGGCGCGAGCGCGCCGGAACTGCTGGTGGAACTGGTCCGGCTGGAGGTACCGGTGGCGAGCGTGGGCCCGCACCGGCGGCTGGAGGACGCGTTCCTGACCCTGATCGGAGGTTCGGCATGAGCACGGTGCAGGCGTCCGCGCCCGGTTACCGCGCACGGCACACCCTGCCGCTGCGGGTGGAGGCGGCACGGCAGCTGCGGCGGCGCCGCACGCTCGTGATGGGGGCGGTGCTGGCCGTCCTGCCGTTCGTGCTGATCGCGGCCTTCGCGATCGGCGGGGACCCCGAGGGGCGCAACGGGCGGGTGACGCTGATGGACACCGCCACCGCTTCGGGGGTGAACTTCGCGGCCACTGCGCTCTTCGTCTCGGCGGGGTTCCTGCTGGTGGTGCCGGTGGCGCTGTTCTGCGGTGACGCGGTGGCCTCCGAGGCGAGCTGGTCGTCCCTGCGCTATCTGCTGGCGGCGCCCGTGCCGCGGTCCCGGCTGCTGATGAGCAAGCTGGCGGTGGCGCTGGGCTTCAGCGCCGCGGCGATGGTGCTGCTGCCCCTGGTGGCGCTGGCCGCGGGGACGGCGGCCTACGGCTGGGGCCCGCTGCGGATCCCCACGGGCGGCTCGCTGGGCGCGGGAACGGCCACGGGGCGGCTGGCGGTCGTCGTCGCCTTCGTGTTCGTGAGCCAGCTGGTGACGGCCGCGCTGGCGTTCTGGCTGTCCACGGTCACGGACGCGCCGCTGGGGGCGGTCGGGGGCGCCATGGGCCTCACCATCGTCGGCAACGTCCTGGACGCGGTGACGGCGCTGGGGCACTGGCGTGACCTGCTGCCCGCGCACTGGCAGTACGCGTGGGCGGACGCGCTGCAACCGCATGCGGAGTGGGGCGGCATGATCAAGGGGACGGCGGTCTCGGTGGCGTATGCGGTGGTGCTGTTCGCTCTGGCGTTCCGGCACTTCCGGGGCAAGGACGTGGTGTCCTGACGGTGCGCGTACCGGGGGGCTTCCCCCTCCCCGCCCCTTCCCGTAACCGGTGGCTCCGTCCCCGGACCCCCGGTCCTCAAACGCCGGACGGGCTCACTGTGGCCCCGTCCCGTACACCGGCCTCGGCATCCGCATGCTCAGCAGGAGGTCACGCACCGCCTGTCCCGCCTCGGCCACGGTCCAGCGGTCACCCTTGTCGGCCGTAGGGCCCGGATGCCAGCCCTCCATCACCGTGATGCGACCGGCTTCCGCCTCGAACACCTGGCCGGTGACCCCGGTGGCGGCCTCGGACGCGAGCCATACGACCAGCGGGGAGACGTTGGCCGGGGCCATGCCGTCGAAGCCGCCTTCCGCCGGCGTGGCCATCGCCGCTCCGAAGGGCCCCTCCGTCATCCGGGTGCGGGCGGCAGGGGCGATGGCGTTGACCTGGACGCCGTAGCGGTCCAGTTCGGCGGCCGCGACGAGGGTCAGGGCCACGATCCCGGCCTTGGCGGCGGCGTAGTTGCCCTGTCCGACGCTGCCCAGCAGGCCGGCTCCGGAAGTGGTGTTGATGACGCGTGCGACGGGCGGGCGGCCCGCCTTGGCTTCGGTGCGCCAGTGCGCGGCCGCGTGCCGCAGGGGCAGGAAGTGGCCTTTGAGGTGGACGCGTATAACGGCGTCCCAGTCGTCCTCGTCGAGGTTGACGAGCATCCGGTCGCGCAGGAACCCGGCGTTGTTGACGAGGGCGTCGAGGCGGCCGTAGGCCCGCAGGGCGGTGGCGACGAGGGAGGCCGCGCCGTCGGTCGTGGCGACATCGCCGTGGTGTGCGACGGCCTCGCCGCCGCGGGCGCGGATCTCGTCGGCCACCTGCCGGGCCGGGTCGGCCGAGGCGCCCTCGCCGCCGGGTCCCGTGCCCAGGTCGTTGACGACGACGCGTGCGCCTTCCGCGGCGAGTGCCAGTGCGTGGGCACGGCCGAGGCCGCGGCCGGCGCCGGTGACGACGGCCACGCGGCCGGCGGAGATTCCGGTCATTTTCAGGGCTCCTCGTCTGTGCGGTGGTTGACGTCGGCGGCGGCGAGGAACGCGGGGCGCTCACCGCCGCCGTGGACGAGCAGGCTCGCCCCGGTGATGTAGGCCGCACGGTCGGAGGCGAGGTAGACGGCGGCCTCCCCCACCTCGTCGGGTTCGGCCAGGCGGCCCGCCGGCACCGTGCGGGCCACGGCCTCGATGCCGGCTTCGCCGCCGTAGTGCAGGTGGGCCGACGCGGTGCGCACCATGCCGAGGACGAGGGTGTTGACGCGGACGGCCGGGGCCCACTCCACGGCCATGGTGCGGGCGAGGTTCTCCACTGCGGCCTTGGCCGCGCCGTAGGCGGCGGTGCCGGGTGAGGGGCGGGTGCCGCTGACGCTGCCGATCATCACGATGGAGCCGCCGGACGGCTGGGCTCGCATCAGGCGGTGGGCGGCGAGGGAGGTGGTGAGCGGTGCGAGGAGGTTGAGTTCGAGCACGCGGGCGTGGCGGGCGGCCGTCGCCTCGTGGAGCAGCCGGAAGGGCGTGCCGCCGGCGTTGTTGACGAGGGTGTCGACGCGGCCGTACTCCTGCGCGATGCGGTCGAAGAGCCCGTCGGCGGCGGCCGGTTCCCGCAGGTCGGCGGGGAGGAAGCGGGCGGTTGCGCCCTCCCCGGTGACCGGCTCGCCGGGGGGACGGCGGGCGCAGACGATCACCTGTGCGCCCGCGCGCAGAAAGGCCCGGGCGATGCCGGCGCCGACACCGCGCGTCCCCCCGGTGACGACGGCGACACGGCCTTCCAGGCCGGGAGTTCCGCTCATTTCGCGCCTCCCGAGGCGAGCAGTCCGCTGCTACCTTCAGCAATACCTAACAAACGTTTGGTGGAAAGGTAGCTGATGGGCGTCTCCACCGCATACCCCGGACCGGGCCTCGCCGTCGTCACCGTGGACTTCCCGCCCGTCAACGCCCTGCCTGTGCAGGGCTGGTACGGCCTGGCGGCGGCCTTGCGGGAGGCGGGCGCCGACCCCGCGGTCCGCTGTGTCGTGCTCACCGCCACCGGGCGGGGCTTCAACGCCGGCGTCGACATCAAGGAGCTGCAGCGCACACCCGGCCACCAGGCCCTCCTCGGCGCCAACCACGGCTGCGCCGAGGCGTTCTGCGCCGTCTACGAGTGCGCGGTCCCGGTCGTCGCCGCCGTGCACGGCTTCTGCCTCGGCGGCGGCATCGGGCTGGTGGGCAACGCCGACGCCGTCATCGCCTCCGACGACGCCGTCTTCGGCCTTCCCGAGCTGGACCGGGGCGCGCTCGGCGCCGCCACCCACCTCGCCCGGCTCGTGCCGCAGCATCTGATGCGCACCCTCTACTACACCTCCCGCACCGTCACCGCGCAGGAGCTGCACCGGCACGGTTCCGTGTGGCGTGTCGTACCGCGCGCCGAACTCATGGAGGCGGCCCTGGGGCTGGCGCGGGAGATCGCGGCCAAGGACGGCTCCCTGCTGCGGCTGGCCAAGGCCGCGCTCAACGGCATCGACCCCGTGGACGTACGCCGCAGCTACCGCTACGAGCAGGGCTTCACCTTCGAGGCGAGCCTGAGCGGCGTCGCCGACCGCCACCGCGACGCTTTCGTGGCCGAGGAGCGGCCGTGACGGCCGACAAGACGATGACCGCCGACGAGGCCGTCGGGCGGCTGGCGAGCGGCATGACCATAGGCATCGGCGGCTGGGGCTCGCGCCGCAAGCCGATGGCGCTCGTGCGGGCCGTCCTGCGCTCCGGACTGACCGACCTGACCGTGGTGTCCTACGGTGGCCCCGACGTCGGCCTGCTGGCGGCCGCCGGGAGGATACGCAAGCTCGTCGCCGCCTTCGCCACCCTCGACTCGATCCCCCTGGAGCCGCACTTCCGCGCGGCCCGTGAGCGCGGTGACCTGGAGCTGATGGAGCTGGACGAGGCGATGTTCATGTGGGGGCTGACGGCCGCCGCGCACCGGCTGCCGTTCCTGCCGGTGCGGGCCGGGCTGGGCTCGGACGTGATGAGGGTCAACCCGGGCCTGCGCACCGTCGCCTCCCCGTACGGGGACGGCGAGGAGCTGGTCGCCGTGCCCGCACTCACGCTCGACGCGGCCCTGGTCCACCTCAACCGCGCCGACCGCCGCGGCAACGCCCAGTACCTGGGCCCGGACCCGTACTTCGACGACCTGTTCTGCGAGGCCGCGCGGGAGGCGTACGTCTCCTGCGAACAGATCGTCGAACCCGTTGAGTTCGCCTCGGCCGGCGGCCCGCAGACGCTGCTGGTGCAGCGGCACTGCGTCACGGGGGTCGTCGAGGCACCGGGCGGCGCGCACTTCACCTCCTGCGCACCGGACTACGAGCGGGACGAGGCGTTCCAGGCGGCGTACGCGCGGGCCGCCGCCGATCCGGTGGCCTGGCGGGAGTTCACGGAGCGCTTCCTGTCCGGGGACGAGGACGACTACCGGGCCGCGGTCGCGGCCTGTGCCGGGGAGGGGGCGTGAGCGGCGTGGCGAGGGCGAGCAGGGCCGAGACGTGCGTCGTGGCGTGCGCGGAGGCCTGGCGCGGTGACGGCGAGGTCCTGGCGAGCGCGATGGGGGTGGTGCCCACGATCGGCGCGCGGCTCGCACGGCTGACCTTCGCGCCGGATCTGCTGCTGACGGACGGCGAGGCGACGCTGATGGCGGACGTGCCATCCCTGGGGTCGAAAGGGGAGGTGGCCGAGGGCTGGCTGCCCTACCGCCGCCACCTCGCGCTGGTCACCGGCGGCAGGCGGCACGTCATGATGGGCGCGAGCCAGCTCGACCGGCACGGCAACCAGAACATCAGCTGCATCGGCGACTGGGAGCGCCCCGCCCGTCAGCTGCTGGGCGTGCGCGGCGCACCCGTGAACACCCTCAACAACCCCACCAGTTACTGGATCCCCCGGCACTCGCCCCGGGTCCTGGTCGAGCGCGTCGACATGGTCAGCGGCGTCGGCTACGACCGGGCGGCCGCCGCCGGGCCGTCCGCGACGCGCTTCCACCGCATCCGCCGCGTGGTCACCGACCTCGCCGTGCTGGACTTCGAGACCCCGGACCGTACGATGCGCCTGCGGTCCCTGCACCCCGGCGTCACCGCCGAGGAGGTGCGGGAGGCCACCGGCTTCCCCCTCGTCGTGCCGGCGACCGTCCCGTTCACCCGCACCCCCACGGACGCCGAGCTGCGCCTGATCCGTGAGGTCATCGACCCGGCCGGCCTGCGCGAGGGCGAGGTGCGCGCATGAGGACGGCGCTGACGGACCTGGTGGGCGTCCGCCACCCCCTCGTACAGACCGGGATGGGCTGGGTCGCGGGCCCCCGCCTGGTGACCGCCACCGCCGAGGCGGGGGCACTGGGCATCCTGGGCTCCGCCACCATGACCCCGCCCCAACTGCGCGCCGCCATAAGGGAGGTGAAGTCCCGCACGGACCGGCCCTTCGGGGTCAATCTGCGCGCCGACGCCGGGGATGCCGCCGAGCGCGTGGGCATCATGGCCGAGGAGGGCGTACGGGTCGCCTCGTTCGCCCTGGCCCCGTCGCGCGAATTGATCACCCGTCTCAAGGACGCCGGTGTCGTGGTCATCCCGTCCGTCGGCGCCCGGCGGCACGCCGAGAAGGTCGCGGCGTGGGGCGCGGACGCGGTGATCGTGCAGGGGGCCGAGGGCGGGGGCCACACGGGGCGGGTCGCGACCTCGGTGCTGCTGCCCCAAGTGGTCGACGCGGCCGGGATTCCGGTCGTCGCGGCGGGCGGCTTCCACGACGGCCGGGGCCTGGTCGCCGCCCTCGCCTACGGCGCGGCGGGCGTCGCCATGGGCACGCGCTTCCTGCTCACCTCCGACAGCACCGTCCCGGCGGCGGTCAAGGCCGCCTACCTCGCCGCGTCCGTGCAGGACGTCACCGTCACCGATCGCGTCGACGGCCTCCCCCACCGCATGCTGCGCACGCCCTTCGTCACCGGCCTCGAGGGCGCGGGCCGGGCCGGCACGCTCGTACGCGCCGTGCGGCACGCGGCGTCCTTCCGGAAGCTGTCGGGCCTGAGCTGGCCGCACCTGGTGCGGGACGGGCTCGCCATGCGGCACGGCAAGGACCTCACCTGGGGTCAGGTGCTGCTGGCCGCGAACACGCCGATGCTGCTGAAGGCCGCCATGGTCGACGGCCGCACGGACGCGGGTGTGATGGCCGCGGGCCAGGTGGCGGGGGTCATCGAGGACCTGCCGTCGTGTGCGGAACTGGTCGGCCGGGTCATGGCGGAGGCGCAGGAGACGCTGCGAGGCTTGAGCGCTCACCAGTGGAACGCGTAGAGGGAGGTTCCCGCCATGGACGACAGGTCCCCAGCGACAGCCCGTGCCCTGTGGACGTTGTACGAACCCGTCCACGCCGTCGTCTATTTCGCCCCCGAGGCGCTCGCCGCCTTCGAGGAGGCGGGCCTGCGCGGCTGGCGGCGCGGCTACTTCGCGGGGCGGGCGGCTCCGCTGGGGCCGGCCGGCCCGGCGCCGGTGACCGCGGCGTTCTTCACCTTCGCCCCGGGGACCGTCTCCCGGGCTCTGCCCTCGGTGTGGGGGATCGTCCCGCCCGCGCGGGCGCTGGAGATCCGTCGCTCGGGCACGCGGGCCGCGCTGGCCCGGCTGCTGTGCGGAATGGAGAAGGAGGTCGAACGGGCGGGCGAACTGCTCCTCTCCTATGCCGGAGGCCTCGACCAAGGCGGGCGGGTGCTGTCCGCCGCGAACGCGGCACTGGACGTCCCCGGCCACCCGCTCGACCGCCTGTGGCACGCGGCGACGCTGCTGCGCGAGCACCGGGGCGACGGCCATGTGGCGGCGCTGGTGGCCGCCGGGCTGGACGGCTGCGAAATCCTGGTGCTGCGCGCGGGCATCGACGTGCCGCGCTCGGAGCTCCAGCCCTACCGGGGCTGGAGCGACGCCGAGTGGGAGGCGGCCGGGCGACGCCTGGCGGGGCGCGGGCTGCTCGCGGCGGACGGCTCGGCGACGGACGGGGGCCGACGCCTGCTCGCGGCGGCCGAGGAGGCCACGGACCGGGCGGCGGCCCGCCCGTGGCAGGGCGCCGGGCCCGGGGACGTACGGGAACTCACCGAGGCCCTCGCACCGTTGGCGCGGGCGTGCGCGACAGCACTGCGCTTCCCCAACCCGATCGGTCTTCCGGCGGCCCCGGAGGTCACAGCCGCTCGATGACGGTGACGTTCGCCTGTCCGCCTCCCTCGCACATCACCTGCAGACCGTAACGCCCGCCGGTGCGCTCCAGTTCGTGCAGCAGCGTCGTCATCAGCTTCGCGCCGGTCGCGCCCAGCGGGTGGCCGAGCGCGATGGCGCCGCCGTTGACGTTGACCCGCTCCGGGTCGGCCCCGGTCTCCGTCAGCCAGGCCAGCACCACCGGCGCGAACGCCTCGTTGATCTCCACCAGGTCGATGTCGTCCATCGTCAGCCCCGCCCGGCGCAGGGCGTGCGCCGTGGCCGGGATGGGCGCGGTCAGCATGCGGATGGGGTCCTCGGCGCGCACGGACAGGTGGTGGACGCGTGCGCGGGGGGTGAGTCCGTGGTCGCGTACGGCACGTTCGCCCGCGATCAGCAGCGCGGCGGCGCCGTCCGAGACCTGGGAGGAGACGGCGGCCGTCAGCCGTCCGCCGGGCACGACCGGCGGGAGGGCGGCCATCTTGGCCAAGGACGTGTCCCGGCGCGGGCCCTCGTCCGTGGTCACGTCCCCGTAGGGGACGGTCTCGCGGGTGAAGCGGCCCTCGTCGATCGCGCGCAGCGCGCGCCGGTGCGAGCTCAGGGCGTACTCCTCCATATCCTCCCGGGAGATCCCCCACTTGTCGGCGACCAGCTCGGCGCCATGGAACTGGTTGACGGGCCGGTCGGCGTAGCGGGCCCGCCAGCCGTGCGAGCCGGCGAACGGCCCCTGCGTCAGCCCCAGCGGCTCGGTGGCGCGCTGGAAGGCGTAGCCGATGGGGATCTGCGACATGTTCTGGGTGCCGCCCGCCACGACGAGGTCCTGTGTGCCGGAGAGCACGGCCTGGGCGGCGAAGTGGACGGCCTGCTGGCCGGAGCCGCACTGCCGGTCCACGGTGACGCCCGGCACCTCCTCGGGGAGCCCGGCGGCCAGCCAGCTGGTGCGGGCGATGTCGCCGGCCTGCGGCCCTACCGTGTCGAGACAGCCGAGGATCACGTCGTCCACGGCGGCCGGGTCCACGCCCGTGCGCTCCATCAGCGCCGTGATGACGTGCGCGCCCAGGTCGGCCGGGTGCGCGGTGGCCAGTGCGCCGCCGCGCCTGCCGACGGGCGTGCGCACCGCTTCGACGATGTATGCCTCGGCCATGGCTGCTCCCGCGGGTCGTCAGTCCCGTACGGCGATGCCGTCCAGGACCATGGACAGGTACTGCCGGGCGATCTCCTCCGGACTGTGCGCCCCGCGCGGCCGGTACCAGGACGCCGCGACCCACACCGTGTCGCGCAGGAACCGGTAGGCGAGCCGGACATCGAGGTCGGCGCGGAAGACGTGCTCGGCCACGCCGCGCTCCAGGGTGCCCAGCCACAGCTCCTCGAACCTCTCCTGGGACTCGGCGAGGTAGCCGAAGCGGGGGTGGTCGACGAGGTGCCGGGACTCCTTCTGGTAGATGGCGACGGCGGCGCGGTGCCGGTCGATCTCCCGGAAGGACTCGGTGACGAGGGCCTCGATGGTCTCGCGGGGGCCCCGGCGGGCGGCGAGGACGGCGTCGTAGCCGGCCCACAGCTCGCCGAGGAAGGTGGAGAGGATCTCGTCCAGCATCGACTCCTTGGAGTCGAAGTGGTAGTAGAGGCTGCCGGCGAGCATGCCTGCCTCGTCGGCGATCCGGCGGACGGTGGTGGCGCTGTAGCCCTGCTCGGCGAACACCTCGGCCGCCGTCGCGAGCAGTTCGCCGCGCCGCGCGGGGGCCGGCTTGTCGGTGGTGGTCTTCTTGCTGATCGGCACGCCTTCATTGTCGTTCACGCGCGTTGCCGCTCATGCGCGCTGGCTGCTGACGGCGACGCTCTCGCCGGTCATGTACGAGGAATAGCCGCTGGCGAGGAAGACGATGACGTTGGCGACCTCCCAGGGCTCGGCGGCCCGCCCGAACGCCTCGCGCCCGGTCAGCTCGGCGAGCATTTCGGGCGTGGTGACCCTGGCCAGGTGCGGGTGGGCGGCGAGGCTGGGCGACACGGCGTTGACCCGCACTCCATAGGCGGCGGCCTCGACCGCCGCACAGCGGGTGAGGGCCATGACGCCGGCCTTGGCCGCGGCGTAGTGGGCCTGGCCGCGCTGGGCGCGCCAGCCGACGACGGAGGCGTTGTTGACGACGACTCCGCCGGCGCCGCTCGCCCGCATGCGGCGCAGGGCTGCGCGGGTGCAGCGGAAGGTGCCGTTCAAGGTGGTGTCGATGACCTTGTCCCACTGTTCGTCGGTCATGTCCGCGAGGTCGGCGGTGCCGCCGAGGCCTGCGTTGTTGACGAGGATGTCGAGCGGGCCGTGGCGGGTCTCGGCGAGATCGAGCAGCGCGGCGATCTGCGTGACGTCGGTGACGTCGCAGGGCATTCCGGCCACCCGCTGCCCGCCGTACTCCTGGGCGAGGGCGGCGACGGTCTGCGCGAGGCGGCGTGCGTGGGCGTCGCCGAGGACGACGCCGGCGCCTTCTTCGAGGAAGCGCCGGGCCGTCGCCCCGCCGATGCCGGTGCCCGCGGCGGCCGTGATGACGGCGCTGCGGCCGGACAGCAGGTCATGAGCGGGGACGTAGGGCGGGGGGCCGGAGCACTCGACGCTGCTCATGGCCACACGCTAACCTACCAAACACTTGTTAGGGAAGGATGCCAGATGGCCCCTGACGCAACGGTGCTCTACGAACGGCGCGCACCGGTCGCGCGGATCACCATGAACCGGCCGGAGTACCGCAACGCCCAGAACTCGGCGATGACTTACGCCCTGGACCGGGCCTTCTACCGGGCCGCCGACGACGACGAGGTCAAGGTGGTCGTCCTGGCGGGGGCGGGCGAGCACTTCTCCGCCGGCCACGACATCGGCACCCCGCACCGCGACGCCCACCTGCCCTTCGAGCGCCGCGCCGGCCTGTGGTGGGACCACTCGGACAAGGCGGGGGCGGAGCAGCGGTACGCCCGCGAGTCCGAGGTCTACCTCGGCATGTGCCGCCGCTGGCGCGAGCTGCCCAAGCCGGTCGTGGCGAGCGTTCAGGGGGCGTGTGTGGCGGGCGGATTGATGCTGGCGTGGGTCTGCGATCTCATCGTGGCGAGCGAGGACGCCTTCTTCGCCGACCCGGTCGTCCGCATGGGCATTCCCGGCGTCGAGTACTTCGCCCACCCGTGGGTGATGCCGCCGCGTGTGGCGAAGGAGTTCCTGTACACCGGCGACCGGATGACGGCGCGGCGCGCGTACGAGGTGGGCATGGTCAACCGCGTGGTGCCGCGCACCGAACTCGCCGTGGCCACGGCTGCCCTGGCCGAACGCGTGGCGCGCATGCCCCGCATGGGGCTCGCGCTCGCCAAGCGGGCCGTCAACCAGGCCGAGGACCTGCAGGGGCTGCACGCCGGACTGGACTCCGTCTTCGGCCTCCACCATCTGGCGCACGCGCACAACGCCGAGACGTCCGCCGATCCGCTGGGCGGCATGGACGTGCGCGCCATGAAGGACGCCGCGCCATGAAGGACGTCTGATGGACCTCGACTTCACCGCCGCCCAGGCCGCGTTCCGCGCGGAGGCCCGCGCGTGGCTGGCGGAACACATCCCCTCCACCCCGCTCGCCTCGCTGGAGACCCGGCAGGGCTTCGCCGAGCACCGGGCGTGGGAGCGGACGCTGCACGAGGGCCGCTGGTCGGTGGTCTCCTGGCCGCACCGCTTCGGGGGCCGGGACTGCTCGCTCCTGGAGTGGCTGGTCTTCGAGGAGGAGTACTACGCGTGCGGCGCCCCCGCCCGCGTCTCGCAGAACGGCATCCATCTCCTCGCGCCCACGCTCTTCGAGCACGGCACGGAGGAGCAACGCGCCCGCCTCCTGCCCTCGACGGCGAGCGGCGCGACGGTCTGGGCCCAGGCGTGGTCGGAGCCGGACGCCGGCTCCGACCTCGCCTCCCTGCGGTCGGCCGCGGTGCGCACGGACGGCGGCTGGCTGCTCAGCGGTCAGAAGACCTGGTCCTCGCGGGCCGCCTTCGCGGACCGTGCCTTCGGTCTGTTCCGCAGCCACCCGGGCGCGGACCGGCCGCACCAGGGGCTGACGTACGCCATGTTCCCGCTCGACGCGGAAGGGGTGAGCGTGCGGCCCATCGGCCGTCTCGACGGCAAGCCGGCCTTCGCGGAGATCTTCCTCGACGAGGTCTTCGTCCCCGACGCGGACGTCGTCGGCGAGCCGGGCCGGGGCTGGCGGGTGGCGATGAGCACCGCCGGCAGCGAGCGCGGGCTGACCCTGCGCAGCCCCGGCCGCTTCACGGCGGCCGCGCGAAGGCTCGTCGCCCTGTGGCGCTCGACCGCCGGCCCGGGCGACACGGCGCTCCGCGACCGGGTCGCGGACGCGGTGATCCGCGCCCGCGCGTACCAGCTGTACGGCTACGCGCAGGCCGCGCGGGACGCCGCCGGTGCGGCACCCGGTGCGACGCCCGGTGCGGAGTCCAGCCTCACCAAGGTCTTCTGGTCCGAGCTGGACCTCGCGCTGCACGAGACGGCGCTGGACCTGCTGGGACCGGACGGCGAACTCGCCGGCGCGGCCCCCTGGCACGACGGCTGGGCGGAGGGGTGGACCTTCGCCCTGGCCGGGCCGGTCTACGCCGGTACGAACGAGATCCAACGCGACGTCATCGCCGAGCGGCTGCTCGGCCTGCCGAAGGGGCGGCGCGGATGAGGACGGACAACGGCCGGGGGGCCGGGGAATCGCCCCCGGGGCGACACCGTACGGAGCGGTTGCCCGGCTCGCCGGGAGGGCGGCGGGGATGAGGTTCGCGCTGGATGACGGGCAGGTGGCCTTCGGGCAGGTGCTGGGGCGGATGTTCGCGGCGGCCGACGTTCCGGCGGCGGTACGGGCCTGGGGGCGCGGGGAGCACGGTCCGGGGCTGGCGCTGTGGCGGCGGGCCGTGGAGGCGGACGTCTTCGCGCTGGCGGCACCGCAGGGATACGGCGGGCTGGGGCCCCTTCCGGTGGAACTGGGCGTCGCGTTCGTCGAGTCGGGCCGCCACTGCGTGCCGGGTCCGCTGGTCGAGACGGTGGCGGTCACGGCCCTGCTGGTGCGGCTCGCGGAGTCGGGTGAGCAGGCGCCCGCGAAGGAGTGGGTGCCGCGCCTGTGCACGGGGCGGGCGAGGGCGACGCTGGCGGCGCCGGCCGGTGGGCCGTACGCGCTGGACGCGGACGCCGCCGACGCCGTGTTCTCGGTGACCGGCATCGACGGCACGACCGACGGCGGGGCGCCCGCGTGGGCGTACGGCCGGCAGGGCCCGGACACCACGGCCGCCGGCGCCGGCGGCCGGGCCGAGCTGCGCCTCGCGCCCGGCCACGGCCCCGTGCGGGCCTCCCTCGATCCCGCGCGGCGGCTCGCCCGCCCTTCGCCGGGCGGGGAGTTGCTCGCCGCCGGGCCCGCCGTGCGGGACGCCGCTGCGCATGCCGCCGACTGGGCGGCATTCGCGACCGCCGCGCAGGCGCTGGGTGTGGGCCTGGCCCTGCTGGACCGGACGGTCGCGTACGCCGGGCAGCGTGTGCAGTTCGGCCGGCCGATCGGCTCGTTCCAGGCGGTCAAGCACCGGCTCGCGGACACGCTCATCGGCCTGGAGTTCGCCCGGCCGCTGCTGTACGGCGCCGCCGTGGCGCTGGCCGCGCGCACCCCCGACGCCCCCGCGGCCGTTGCTGCGGCCAAGGTGGCCGCGTGCGAGGCCGCGTACGCGGCGGCCCGTAGCGCGCTGCAGGTGCACGGGGCGATCGGCTACACCGCCGAGTACGACCTGTCGCTGTGGATCGGCAAGGCCCGGGCGCTGTTGTCCGCCTGGGGCGGCCCCGAAGACTGCCGGCGGAAGGTCCTTCACATGTAAAACAACGCCGCGCTGCTCGCGGCCGGCCGCCTCGACCTCGCCCTGTACACCACCGCCGGTGCGCTGTGCGCCCTGTACGGGCACGACCGGCCGTACGCGGCGCGCGCCCGGACGCTCGCCAAGGTTGTTCTCGGCGCGGTCGCCGGCATGGGTGCGGCACTGGTCAGCGCTTCCCTCATCGCCTGTGCCCCACTGCTGGTCCTGTTCGCCTCGCTGGTGGCGGCGGCCCAGAAGGTGCTGTGCGACGCGGCGAGGACCGGGCCGCCCGGCAGCATCGTGCTCACCTTCGTCTCGTCGACCGCGTTCTTCGTGCCCCAGCGCCTCGGCGAGTCCCGTCCCGCCTCGGTCTCGTCGCGGCCTCCGGCGCACTGGCCCGGCTCGTCTGCATGGCCCCCGCGCTGCTGCGCCCGCAGGGCCCCGGTGCCGGAACCCCGGCCCGTTCCCGGTGTGCGGGCACGGCTGCGCCCCGGCTCGCCCCTGGTGCCCGTCGGCGCCCGCGTCGCGGTCGGCGCCACCCTCGCCGGCTGGGCCTCGCTCGCGCTCGGCAGCGCCCACCCGTACTGGGCGGTCGTCACCGCCGCCGCGGTCTTCCAGGCCAACACCACCCTCTCCTGGCAGCGGGCGGTGCAGCGGGCGCTCGGCAACCTCCTGGGCCTGCTGCTCTTCACCGCACTGCTGCCCCTCACCCGGACGGGTGAGATCGCGCTGGTGCTGGTCACCCTCGTCCTGCAGATCGGCGCCGAGGCCGTCATGGCCCGCAACTACTGGCTGGGCAGCATGTGCGTGACGCCGATGGCCCTGCTGCTGGGCGAGTTCGCCGGGACGCACCCGGCAGGCGGGCTCGTCGCCGACCGCTGGACCGACACGCTCGTCGGCGTCACGACCGGCCTGCCGGTCTGCGCGCTGGTGACCAACCGGCGCGCGGCGGACCGGATCGAGGCCGCACTCACCCGCGCCGCAGCCGCGCGTACCACCGCATCGGCCCTGCCCGGTTCGGCACATCCCGGCGACGAGGCGGCCCGCACCGCGCGGGACCGGCTCGCGGCCGCCCTGGGAGAGTTGCGCGAGGCCGCCGACGCCGCGGCCGGCGAGTGGTGGCAGCGCCCTCTGCCGCGGGACCGGGTGGCCCGGGAGGAGGACGAGGGCCGATGGGTCCTGGCCGCGCTCGCGGGGCGGGACACCTCCCCTGTGGCGGCCGGGTAGCGGGGCGCGTACTCCAGTGGGGCCCCGCGGAACCGGTCACGGCAGAATCTACGGAGAGCACCGACTGGAGAGGACCGACACTGTGGCCGAGGACATCGTCGCGCGCGTGCTGCGCCAGTGGCAGCAGGTCCACCCGGGACTCGACACCGCGCCGATGGCCGTGATCGGCAGGCTCAACCGCTGTGCCGCCCTGCTGCAGCAGGCGACGGACGCCCCGCTGGTGCGGGAGGGGCTGACGCGGGCGGAGTTCGACATCCTGGGCACCCTGCGGCGTACGGGACGGGAGCTGACCCCGGGGCAGATCGCCCGGGAGACGTTCGCCTCCGGGGCGGCCGTCACCAAGCGGCTGCGGGTCCTGGAAGGGCGGGAGCTGGTCGCCCGGCGGCCCGACGACCGGGACCGGCGGGTCGCCCACCTCTCCCTCACCCACGCCGGCGAGGAGCTCATCGACCGGCTGATCCCGCTCCAGCTCGGCTACGAGCAGGCGTTGCTGGCGGGGCTGGGCAAGGACCGTCAGGACGAGCTCGCGGGCACCCTGGCGGAGCTGCTCGTACTCCTCGAGGGACGACTCGGCGGCCTCCAGCCCTGACCACCACCTCGCACAGGGCGGATCCCCCGGTCCGCCCCGCACGCCGATGTGCCACGTCCGTGGCGCACCGGGAACCGCACGCCGCGTTCCCGCCGTCGCGGCCCCACGCGCACTACGAGAACGTCGCGGGCAGCGAGCTGCCGGCCGCCTCGCCCGCGCCCGGCACCCGTCAGGCCGCGGGTGAGGCGGGCGGAATGACCACGGGCGCGATGTACTTGTTGTCGCAGGTCTGGTCGGCCAGCTTCTTGCCGCCGCCGGAAAGGACCACCTTGACCTCTTCGGCCGGCAGGTCGCCGGGCACCCCGTTGTGGGCGGCGGTGCACACGAGTTGGCTGCGGGCGGTCGGCGAGAGGCGGGTGACGTCCAGCGGCAGCTGGATGGTGACGGTGCCCTGGCCGGTGACGACCTCGATCCGCCCGCCGAACCTCGGCAGCTCGGAGTAGAGCCCGCGGATCCTCTCGGGCTCGTTGGGCCCGGCCAGCAGCAGCGGCACGGCCTCCTCGGCGCTCACCTCTCCCCCGGCCGGACGGGACACCGCCTGCAGGCCTCCGGGGTAGCCGAAGTAGAGCCGGGCCTCCTTCACCGGGACGCCCGGGCGCTTGGCGCCCTGGGCGGGCCGGCCCACCTCGATGACCCCGGTCGGCTCCACGCCGCAGCCGGCCAGGACGCCGGCGAGCGCTCCGGACAGGACCACCGCGGCCACGACGCGTCGTACGTTCACGCCTCCTCGCCTCCTCGCCGCAGCGGGAGGTCGACGGTGAACACCGCTCCTCCCCCGGGGCCGTTGGCGGCCCGGACCGTACCGTCGTGCAGGCGTACGTTCTCCAGGGTGATGGCGAGGCCGAGGCCGCTGCCCTCGGAGCGGACCCGGGC
Organism: Streptomyces sp. NPDC026206; assembly: GCF_040638465.1. Taxonomy (NCBI): domain Bacteria; kingdom Bacillati; phylum Actinomycetota; class Actinomycetes; order Kitasatosporales; family Streptomycetaceae; genus Streptomyces; species Streptomyces sp. NPDC026206. Next base: position 134,187 of record NZ_JBEZYL010000010.1, on the reverse strand, counting down.
GGCGTCGGCCTTGAAGAACCGGTCGAAGACGTGCGGCAGCACGTCGGGGTCGATGCCCTCACCGCGATCGGCGATCTCGATCAGCAACCGCGGCTCGGCCGCCCCGTCCCCGGGCCCTGCCACCCGCACGGCGACGCTCACCGGCTCACCGCCGTGGCGCAGGGCGTTGCCGACGAGGTTCGCGACCACGACGTCGATGCGGCGCGGGTCCAGCCGCGCCCGTACGTCCTCGGGCAGGTCGGCCGTCACCTTCTCCTGCCAGCCGCGCGCCTGCAGGGTCTTGCGGACGGTTTCGGCGACGTCGACCTCGTCAAGGTGCAGGGCGGCGGCGCCGGCGTCGAAGCGGGATATCTCCATCAGGTCCTCGACCATGCGGGCGAGCTTGCCGGTCTCCTCGCTGATCAGCCGGACCGCGTAGGCGGTGTCGGGGTCGAGCGTGGCGGCGTCCTCGTCGAGGACGTCGACGACGGCGGTCATCGCGGCCAGCGGGGTCCGCAGCTCGTGCGAGACGTCGGCGGCGAAGCGGCGGGAATTCGCCTCCATGCGGCGCAGCTCCGCCACGTTCTTCTCCAGGGCGGCCGCCATGTCGTTGAACGTGCGCGAGAGGTCGGCGAGCTCGTCGCGTCCGGTCACCTTCAGGCGGGTGTCCAGCTCGCCCTCGGTGATCTGCTGGGTGGCCCGGCGCAGTTCCCGTACGGGCCTGAGCACTCCGCGCGCGGCGATCAGGGCGGGCACCACGGCCAGCGCGATGGCCGGCAGGGCCCCGCTCTGCGCCGCCTCGACCAGTGCCCGGACATTGGCCTCGTCCTGGCGCAGCGGCACCTGGGCGTAGACCTCCAGGCCGGACATCTGCCCGGCGTCGTCCCGGTAGGCGACCGGCAGGCCGATCACGAGCCAGGGGGAGCCGTCGACGTCCAGGCGCTGGAAGGCGGCGATGCCTCCGCGGACCTTGTCGCGCACTCCGGACGGCAGGTGGGTGTCCACGGTCCCCTTGATGTTGTTCGGCACCATGGGCCCGTCCTTGTAGCGGGCGTGCACGATCCAGCGCTGCGCCTGTCCCGCCCGGCCGAGGTCCTGGGTGAACTTCAGCAGATCGGTGTTGCGCGGCGGGAAGCGGAGGTCGGGCACCTGCGAGTCGACCTGTGAGCGCAGGGCGTTCACGGCCGTGTCCTGGGTGCGCTTGAGGATCGCCGTGCGGGCCTCGCGGAAGGTCAGCGCGGCCGTGGTGAGCGCGCTCAACGCGGCGACCAGCAAGAACGCGACGACGAGCCTCGCGCGCAGCCCGCGCGCGAGGGTGCGCAGGGCCGGGCGCCGCACGGTGGGGCGACGCAGCACCGGTCGTTTCACAGCAGTACCGCTCGTTCTACAGGGGGCCGAAGCGGTAGCCGAAGCCGCGCACGGTCTGGATGTATTTCGGGGAGCGCGTGGACTCCTCGACCTTGGTGCGCAGCCGCATGACGCAGGCGTCCACGAGCCGGGCATCACCGTGGTAGCTGTGCTCCCAGACGTGTTCGAGGAGTTGCTGGCGGCTGAAGACGCGGCCCGGGGTGGCGGACAGGTACAGCAGCAGCTTCATCTCGGAGGGGGCGAGCGCCAGGTCCTGGCCGTTCTTGGAGACGAGCAGGCCGGCGCGGTCGATGGCCAGGTCACCGTGGACCTCGGCGGCTGCCTGGGCCACGGCCGGGTCCGGGCCGCCGCCGTCGACGGGCGCGGCGCGGCGCAGGACGGCGCGGATGCGGGCTTCGAGGACCTCGCCGCGGGCGGGCTTGACGATGTAGTCGTCGGCGCCGGCCTCCAGGCCGAGGACGACGTCTATGTCGTCGCCGCGCGCGGTGAGCATGATGATCGGGATCTGCTGGGTGGCGCGGATGCGGCGGCAGACCTCGAAGCCGCTCGTGTCGGGCAGCATCAGATCGAGGAGGACGAGGTCGGGCCGGAAGCTGTCCAGGGCGGTCAGCCCTGCCTCACCGGTGGCAGCGGCTTCGACCTCGTGGCCGCGGCGGCGCAGGGTGAGGGTGACCCCATCCCGTACGGCCCGGTCGTCCTCGATGAGAAGCACGCGTGACATGGGGACCAGTATCGGTCGTGGGTGCGAGTGGACGCGCCTTGGGGTGGGCCCACCGGTGGAACTGTCACGGAGTGCTCATATTCGGGGCGCGGCTGCGAAGGCCGGGCAGAGCCCTCCCCTGCCCGCCCCTTCCCGCGCAGCGCAGCCCCGGGGCTAGCCGCCGATGTGCCGCAGCAGCAACCCGCGGAAGTCACGGTCGAACGCCTCGTACCGCGAGCGCAGCCGCCCGCCCGGCCAGCCGGCCGGCAGCAGGGCCGGGGGCAGCACCGGGTCGGCGAGGAGGTGTCGCAGTACGGCCGCGGAGACGGTGAAGCGCTCGGCGAGGCGGTCGGGGCCCTCCGGCAGGGCTTCCAGGGCCGCCTCCAGGGCGCGGGCGTGCCGTGCCCACCCGTCCAGGTCCCACAGGGCGGCGGCGAGCGCGGCCGGGTCGCCCTCGGGGGCGCCGGTGAGCAGGGTGCACTGGCCGGTCACCACCGGCGGCCGGTCCCGGACGAGGTTGGCCGGGCGCAGCCAGCAGCCCTCGCGGAGCTCGGCCAGGCGCAGGGCAGCCATGGCCTGGCGCAGGGCGGCCCGGTCGGGGGCGGCGCGGCGCTCACCGGTGACGACGGCGATCTCCCAGCCGCCGGCCCAGGGGCGGGTGCGCGGGGCGCGGCTGTCGTCCTGCCGGGCCTGGCGGGCCAGGAGCCGGTCGGTGAGCCGGTAGGTGCCGTCGCGCTGCTCAAGGTCACCGGCGGCGACCATGCGGGTCAGGGCGGTGCGCACGGTTCCCTCGGCGGTGCCGAAGAGCTGGCCGACGCGGACCAGGGCGCGGGCGGGGAGCGCGGGCGGGTGGTGGCCGAGGAGGGTGGACAGCACGACCGAGCGCGCGGTCAGCGGCCGCAGGCGCAGCGCGGCGGTGTCCTTGAGGGGTGCGGTGTCTTCCATGTCCGGCGAAACCCTATCCATTACAGTCCTGCATCACGCATTATGAAATTGTAATGCCGTGCTCGTGTCCCGCCCGGAGGTCGTCGTGAGCGCCACCCACGAAGTGTTCAACCAGGCCCCGCCCCTGACCGGTTTCTCCACCGCCGACGACCCCGCCCTGCTGGAGGCCCTGCGCCGCGACGGCGGAGCCTGGGGCGAGGCGGAGGTCCGTGAGCTGGGCGCCCGGGCCGGGTCGCAGGAGGTGCAGGACTGGGCGCGGATGGCCGAGGCGAGCCCGCCCGTGCTGCGCACCCACGACCGGTACGGCCACCGCGTGGACGAGGTCGACTTCCACCCCGCCTGGCACGATCTGATGACCGTGGCCGTGGAGAGCGGCCAGCACGCCGCGCCCTGGACCGAGGCCCGCTCCGGCGCGCACCTGGTGCGGGCGGCGAAGTTCTACGTCTGGGCCCAGGCCGAGCCCGGCCACGGCTGCCCCGTATCCATGACCTACGCGGCCGTCCCCGCCCTGCGCGCCGAGCCCGCACTGGCCGCCCGCTACGAGCCGTTGCTGGCGTCCCGGACGTACGACTACGGGCTGCGCCCGCCGCTCGGCAAGCAGGGCCTGATCGCGGGCATGTCGATGACAGAGAAGCAGGGCGGCTCGGACGTCCGGGCCAACACCACGACGGCGGTACCGGCCGGCGACGGCTCGTACGTCGTCACCGGCCACAAGTGGTTCACGTCCGCGCCGATGAGCGACGTCTTCCTGTTGCTGGCGCAGACCGGTGAGGGCCTGACCTGCTTCCTGATGCCGCGCGTCCTGCCCGACGGGACCCGCAACGCGATGCGCCTGCAGCGGTTGAAGGACAAGCTCGGCAACCGCTCCAACGCCTCGGCGGAGATCGAGTACGAGCAGGCCGTGGCCTGGCCCGTGGGGGAACCCGGGCGCGGGGTGCGCACGATCGTCGAGATGGTCAACATGACGCGGCTCGACTGCGTCATCGGCTCCGCGGCCGGCATGCGCGCCGGGCTGCGCCAGGCCCTGCACCACACCGCCCACCGCCGGGCCTTCGGCGTCGAGCTGATCGACCAGCCGCTCATGCGCAACGTCCTGGCCGACCTCGCCGTGGAGTCCGAGGCCGCCACCGTGCTCGCGATGCGGCTCGCGGCGGCCCTCGACCGCTCCGGGGCCGGTGACGCCTCCGAGTCGGCGCTGCGGCGGCTGGGCCTGGCCGCCGGCAAGTACTGGGTCTGCAAGCGCGGCAGCGCGCACGCCGCCGAGGCCCTCGAATGCCTGGGCGGCAACGGCTACGTCGAGGAGTCCGGCATGCCCCGGCTCTACCGGGAGGCGCCGCTGCTGTCCATCTGGGAGGGCTCGGGCAACGTGGCGGCACTGGACGTGCTGCGGGCGCTGCGCAGGGAACCGGCCGCCGTGGACGCCTACTTCGCGGAGGTCGGCCTGGCGGCCGGGGCGGACGCCCGGCTCGACGCCGCCGCCGCGCGCCTGCGCGAGCTGCTCGGCACGCTCGGCGACCCGCACCACGCCCAGCTGGCCGCCCGCCGGGTCGCCGAGCAGCTCACGCTCGTCCTCCAGGGCAGCCTGCTGGTGCGCCACAGCACCACCGCCGTCGCGGACGCCTTCTGCGCCTCGCGGCTCGGCGGGGACTGGGGGCAGGCGTTCGGCACCCTGCCCACCGGAACGGACCTCGGCCCGGTCCTCGACCGGGCGCTGCTCAAGGACACGCCGTGAGCGTGCGCTCCGAACGCCGGGGCGCCGTCACCACCGTCGTCCTCTCCCGGCCCGCCGTCCGCAACGCCGTGGACGGCCCCACCGCCGCCGCGCTCGCCGACGCGTTCCGGGCGTTCGAGGCGGACGACGGGGCGCGGGCGGCGGTGCTGTGGGGCGCGGGCGGCACGTTCTGCGCGGGCGCCGACCTCAAGGCCTTCGGCACCGGACGTGGCAACCGGGTCGCCCCCGGCGGCGACGGGCCGATGGGCCCCACACGGCTGCGCCTGTCGAAGCCGGTCGTCGCCGCGGTGAGCGGCCACGCGGTGGCGGGTGGCCTGGAGCTGGCGCTCTGGTGCGACCTGCGCGTGGTGGAGGAGGACGCGGTCTTCGGGGTCTTCTGCCGCCGCTGGGGCGTCCCCCTGATCGACGGCGGCACGGTCCGGCTGCCCCGGCTGATCGGCATGAGCCGCGCCATGGACATGGTCCTCACCGGCCGCCCGGTGCCCGCGAGGGAGGCATACGAAGCAGGACTCGCCAACCGCCTCGTGCCGCCCGGCTGTTCGCGTGCGGCGGCCGAGGAGCTGGCGGCCCGGATCGCCCGCTTCCCGCAGCTGTGCCTGCGGGGCGACCGCGCCTCGCTGCTGGAGCAGGAGGGCCTTCCCGAAGGACGGGCCATGGCGGCCGAACTGGCCCACGGGCTGGCCTCCTTGGCCGAAGCGGGTGCGGGCGCGGCCCGCTTCGCCGCGGGCGCGGGACGGCACGGGGACTTCAGCGAACCGTGAGCGGCCGCTCACCCGACCGTGTCCTTTTTTCACCCCATCGAACGAAACAGGACGAAGCAGCCCGCACGCGGGGACGTGAGCCCCCCAAGCTCGCCGTCGTGAGCGGATGGCGTCGGGCAGGACGAGCGGGTTGCGTGGCCTTCGTGGCCGTACTGGCGACGGCGGGCGCCGGCCCCGTGCCCGGCGACGGACCACCCGGCGGACCACCCGGCGCCCCACCGTCCCTGACGGTACGCACGCCCTCCATGACGGCCCGCACGCACGCGGGAACCGCCGACGGGCCCGCCACAGCCGTCGCGAGCGCCGGGCCCGGGTGCCTGACGGCGTTCGCGGGGGACGGCGACAGCTTCGCCGCGGCCTCACTGTGCTCACCGCCGCCACCGCCCTCCTCTGCCCCGGTTCCCCCGCCGCCTGTGCCGCCGCCCACGCACACGCCGCCGCGGCCGCCCGGGCCGGAGCCCAAGGCGCCCGGGGCCGCAGCCCCGGCGTCGCCGCGCCCCACACCGCCGCCCGCAGCGCTCCGCGCGCCGCAGCTGCCCCTGGAGGCCGCTCCGGCCCCGCCACCCTCCCTCGTCCCGGCAACCGTCTCGCCGCCCACGTCGCACGTCATGCCCCGCGCGTACCACCAGAGCGTCACCAAGCCGGCCAAGGGCGGCGCTTCGCTGGTCATGCTCACTCTGGTGCTCACCGCCCCCGCCGTGCTCGCCGCCGCACTGCTGCGCCCGCGCTCCGGCAGCCGCAGCCGCTGACCCCCGCATCACCGCCTCTGGAGGTTCCCCTTGTCCGAGTGGCTGGTTCTGGTCCTCGCCATGCTCGCCGCGTGCGCGGTCGTCCTGTCCATCACCGTGCTGCGGCAGCGCAGGATCAGCGATGACGACGACCCGTCCGAGACCCCCGATGTCATCGAGTACATGACCATGATGGTCGGCGTGGTCTACGCCATCGTCCTGGGCCTGGCCATCGCCGGCGTCTGGGAGGGGCGCAATTCCGCGCAGGACACCGTCCGGGCGGAGGCGCAGGCCCTGCACGAGGTGACCGAACGGGTCCAGGCGTACGCGCCGGCCGCCCGGGACCGCACGCGCGAGGACGTCAACGCCTATGTCAGTCATGTGGTCAGGACGGAGTGGCCCGTCATGCTGGAGACGGGTGAACTCACCGACAAGGGCACCCGGCTGCTGGACAAGGTGCGGGCGGACCTCACGTCGTACAAGCCGGGCGACGACCACGAGGGCCAGTCGTACCAGCCGCTGCTGGACCAGGTCGGTGCGGCGGACGCGGCGCGCAACGCGCGGGCCCGGGCCGCCGGTCCGACGATGCCGGGTGTGGTGTGGTTCGGGCTGATCGGAGGGGCACTGGTCGCGGTGGGGCTGATCTTCACGCTGCAGATCAGGCGTTCGCCGCGCGAGCTCATGCTGGCCGGGATCTACAGCGCGCTGATCGCCTTCCTCCTCTTCCTGATCTGGGACTTCAACTCGCCCTTCGGGCACGCGGTGGCGGATTCCACGGGCGCGTTCAGCGATCTGTTCGGCGTCTGACCGGCGTCTGACCGGGCGGGCGACCGCACTCGTTCGTCCATCCTCCCCTGGCGGGCGCATCGAGGCCCCGTCACAATGTCCGGGTGACCATGAGTGCGGTGCGGAGGCATGTTTTCCGGTCAGTCGCCGGGGGCCGCCGCCCGCACGGTCACCGTCGGCGCCGCCACGGTGGCGCCCTGCCACCACGCTCTCCGCGTTCCCCGGGCGCGGTCCCCCGGGGGACCGCAGAATGACCGGTTCACGGTCCGTTCCCCGGCGCACCCGACTGCTGCCGGTGTTTTGGGGGTACGGAGCAACGGACGGGAGGTAGCAAGCGTGACCGACTGCTTTGCTGACAGGGAAGGCCTCACCAGGCCGGTCGGCGAATCGGAAGCCGACGCGTTCGTTCGCGGCATCTGCTTCAAGACCGGGCCGCCCCGCCTTCTCGGTGTCGAACTGGAATGGCTCGTGCACGATCTGCACGACCGCACCCGCCCCGTCGCCCCCCACCGTCTGGCGGCCGCCGCCGACCGGGTGGGAGCGCTGCCGCTGCGGTCGTTGTTCACCGTCGAACCCGGGGGCCAGCTGGAGTTCAGCTCGCAGCCCGCCGGCTCCCTCACCGCCTGTGTGGAGGAGGTCACCGCCGATCTCGCCCTCGCCCGCGCCGAGCTGCGCGAGCTGGGCCTGGCCCTGGCGGGCTACGGCAAGGAGCCGTGGTACGAACCTCCCCGCGTCCGCGGTGAGGCCCGCTACAACGCGATGGAGACCTACTACGACCGGATCAACGGCGCCGGGCGCAACGTCATGTGCCGCACGGCGTCGGTGCAGGTCTGCGTGGACGCGGGGTACGAGGAGCCCGGACCGCTGGGGTACGCGCAGCGCTGGCGGCTCGCGCACCTGGTGGGCGCGGTGCTCTCCGCCGCGTTCGCCAATTCCCCGCTGCACCTGGGCCGGCCCAGCGGCTGGCGCTCCAGCCGGCAGGCCTGTTACGCGCGGATGGATCCCGGCCGCACCCTGGCCCCGGTCGGCAACCGCGATCTGCGGGCGGCCTGGGCGGCGTACGCGCTGAACGCGAACGTGATGTTCGTACGGTCCGAGAGGGAACCGTGGGCGGTGCAGCAGGGCCTGGCCCTGCGCCAGTGGGCCCGCACCGGCCGGCCACGGCCGGTGACCGCCGACGACGTGGCCTACCACCTGACCACGCTGTTCCCGCCCATAAGGCCGCGCGGCCACCTGGAACTGCGCATGATCGACGCGCAGTACGGGGAGGACGGCTGGATCGTGCCGCTGGCGGTGACCGCCGCGCTGTTCGACGACCCCTCGGCGGCGGAGGCCGCCTTCCGCGCGGTGAAGGCACTGGCGGACACGCCCGGCCCGCAGCCCCCGCCGCGCAATCCGCTCTGGCGCAGGGCGGCCCGGCACGGCATGGCCGACCCCGAACTGCACGCCGCCGCCGTGGCCTGCTTCGCCGCGGCCCGTGAAGCGCTGCCCCGGCTGGGCGCGCAGATACGGGTCCTCGACGCCGTGGACGAGTTCACCGCCCGCTACATCGACCGCGGCCGGTGCCCCGCCGACGATCTGCTCGACGAGGTCACCCGGCAGGGGGGCCGGCCATGAGCGCGGCCGGGCCGGATCCCGTCGTCCTGCGGGAGCGCGCCGCGAGCGCCCTGCTCACCGCCCGCGAGCGCACCCGCGCCCTCACCGCCTTTGCCGACGAGCGCGAACTGACCACCCAGCACTCGCCGCTGATGTCCCCGCTGGTGTGGGACCTCGCGCACATCGGCAACCAGGAGGAGCTGTGGCTCCTGCGTGCCGTGGCCGGGCACGAGGCGCTGCGGCCCGGGATCGACTCCGTGTACGACGCCTTCGAGCACTCCCGCGCCGAGCGGCCGACACTGCCCCTGCTGTCGCCCGGGGAGGCGCGGGGGTACGTCGCGGAGGTGCGCGGCCGGGTGCTGGACGTCCTGGACAGCGCCCCGGTGGCCGGGGGCGGGCCGCTGGTGGAGGACAGCTTCGCCTTCGGCATGGTCGCCCAGCACGAGCAGCAGCACGACGAGACCATGCTCATCACTCACCAGCTGCGCAGCGGCCCGGCGGCGCTCACCGCCCCCGAGCCGCCGCCGGCGCCGGATGCGGCCCTGATGCCCCCGGAAGTGCTGGTGCGCGGTGGCCCCTTCACGATGGGGACCTCCACCGAGCCCTGGGCGCTGGACAACGAGCGGCCCGCCCACCCCCGCTTCGTGCCCTCGTTCTTCATCGACACCCTGCCGGTGAGCAACGGCGCGTATCAGCTGTTCATCGAGGACGGCGGCTACGACGACCCGCGCTGGTGGCACCCGGAGGGCTGGGAGCAGGTGCGCCGCCACGGGCTGGCGGCGCCGCTGTTCTGGCGCCGCGAGGGCAGCGTCTGGGTGCGGCGGCGGTTCGGGGTCGTGGAGCCCGTACCGCCGGCCGAGCCCGTGCTGCACGTGAGCTGGTACGAGGCCGGGGCCTACGCGGCATGGGCGGGGCGGCGGCTGCCGACGGAGGCCGAGTGGGAGAAGGCCGCCCGCCACGACCCGGCTACGGGCCGTTCGATGCGCTATCCGTGGGGCGACGAGGACCCCGGCCCCGACCACGCCAACCTCGGCCAGCGGCATCTGCGGCCGGCGCCGGTGGGCGCCTATGCGCGGGGCGCCTCACCGCTGGGGGTGCGGCAGCTGATGGGTGACGTGTGGGAGTGGACGTCCAGCGACTTCCTGCCGTACCCGGGCTTCCGGGCCTTCCCCTACCGGGAGTATTCGGAGGTGTTCTTCGGCGACCGCTACAAGGTGCTGCGCGGCGGCTGCTTCGCCGTCGACCCGGTGGCCTGCCGGGGGACGTTCCGCAACTGGGATCTGCCGGTCCGCCGGCAGATCTTCTCCGGTTTCCGTACGGCACGTGACGCGGAACCTTCCTGATGTGCCGTCATATCGCGGTGCTGGGCCCCACCGCCCCGCTCGGCGAGAGCCTCGTCGAACCCCCGTACTCCCTGCTCCGCCAGTCGTGGGCGCCGCGCCACATGAGGCACGGCACGGTCAACGCCGACGGCTTCGGCGTCGGCTGGTACGCGCCCGGTGACCCCCTGCCCGCGCGCTACCGGCGGGCCGGGCCGATATGGGGGGACGAGTCGTTCGCCGATCTCGCCCGGGTCGTACGGACCCGGGCGCTGCTGGCCGCGGTGCGGGACGCGACCCTCGCGGGCGCGGACGCCGAGGCCGCGGCGGCCCCCTTCGCAGCCGGCCGCTGGCTGTTCAGCCACAACGGCGCGCTGGCCGGCTGGCCCGGCTCGGCGGCCCCGCTCGCCGCGCTGCTGCCGCCGGGCGCGCTGCTGCGGCTCGCCGCCCGGTGCGACTCGGCGTTCGTCTGGGCACTGGTGGAGCAGCGGCTGCTGCGCGGCGAGACCCTGGGGCGGGCGCTGGCCGGGGCGGTGACGACGCTGGCGCAGGCCGCGCCGGGCTCACGGCTCAATCTGCTCCTCACCAACGGGGCAGCCGTCGCCGCCACGGCGTGGGGGGACTCGCTCTGGTATCTCGCCGGCACCGGCAGGGGCCGGACGGTCGTGGCGTCCGAGCCGTACGACGACGATTCCCGCTGGGCCGAGGTCCCCGACCGCACGCTGCTCAGAGCCGACCGCACCGGCGTCACCCTGTCCCCACTCGCCCCGCAGTCCTCGCGTTCGCCGCGCCTTCCGCTCAAGGAGCCCGTTCTGTGAGCCCGTTCGTCCTCACCCGCACCCTCCCCCTCGACGCGACCGCCGCCGCCCTGCGGGCGGACGTGGCCGAAGGCCTGACCCGCTCGCCCAAGGAACTCCCCCCGAAGTGGTTCTACGACGCCCGCGGCAGTGAGCTGTTCGACGAGATCACCTCGCTGCCCGAGTACTACCCCACCCGTGCCGAGCGCGAGATCCTCATCGCCCGCGCCGGTGACATCGCCGGGGCCACCGGCGCCCGCACGCTCGTCGAGTTGGGCTCGGGCTCCTCGGACAAGACGCGCCACCTGATCCGGGCGCTGCGGGAGCTGGAGGCCTACGTTCCCGTGGACGTCAGCGAGAGCGCGCTCTCCGGCGCCGCGCGGACGCTGCTCGCCGAGCACCCGGCGCTGACCGTGCACGCCCTCGTCGCCGACTTCCAGTACGGGCTCACACTGCCCGAGGTCCCCGGGCCGCGCCTGATCGCCTTCCTCGGCGGCACGATCGGCAACCTGCTGCCGCCCGAGCGCGCGACCTTCCTCGCGGGCCTGCGCTCCGGGCTCGCACCCGGCGACGCGCTGCTGCTGGGCACCGACCTGGTCAAGGACGAGCAGGTGCTCGTGCCCGCCTACGACGACGCCCGGGGGGTCACGGCCGCCTTCAACAAGAACGTCCTGGCCGTCATCAACCGCGAGCTCGGCGCCGACTTCGACCCCGCCGACTTCGACCACGTCGCCCTGTGGGACGCGCGACGCGAATGGATCGAGATGCGGCTGCGGGCCCGTACGCCCGTGGTGGCCAAGATCACCGCGCTGGATCTGGCCGTGCACTTCGAGGCGGGCGAGGAGCTGCGGACCGAGGTCTCCGCGAAGTTCCGCCACGAGGGCGTACGGCGGGAGCTGGCGGCGGCCGGTCTGGAACTCACCCACTGGTGGACGGACGAGGAGGGGCGGTTCGCCCTGTCCCTGTCCGTACCGGGGCTCGTTGGTTAGCCTCCTTGTCGCCGAAGGGGCTCGGTGGCGGTGCGCCTGGCGAAGGCGGGCCGGTGGCCGGTGACGGTCGTGCCGTAGCCCTCGTGCCGCCCCCGCCTCGCGCCCGCGCGGAAGGTGGGGCACGGTGAGGGGGTCAAGGCCGTCCACTCGCCTGGAGAAGCACCCATGACGAACCACACCTACCGCGTGACCGAGATCGTCGGGTCGTCCCCGGAGGGCGTGGACGAGGCCATCCGTAACGGTCTCGCGCGTGCCTCACAAACGCTCCGGAACCTCGATTGGTTCGAGATCACGCAGATCAGAGGGCACTTCGACCAAGGCGAGATCGGTCACTACCAGGTGGGTCTGAAGGTCGGGTTCCGGCTGGAGGAAGGCGACTGACCTCTCAGGGCCGTGCCGGGCCGACGGCAACCGGGAGGGCCTTCAGGGCGTGGGAGCGGAACGAGGCACGCCACCGCAGCTCCTGCGGCGCGGTGGCGAGGCCGATGCGCGGAAAGCGCCGCATGAGGGTGCCGAGAGCGATCTCGGTCTCCATGCGGGCGAGCGGCGCCCCGAGGCAGTAGTGCATGCCCTGGCCGAGCGAGAGGTGCTGCTTGTCCTCGCGGTGGATGTCGAACGCGTCCGGACCGGGGTAGCGGCCGGGGTCGCGGTTGGCCGAGGCGATGCCGAGCATCACGGTGTCGCCGGCCGGAACGCGGACGCCGCCGATGTCCAGGTCCTCCGTGGGAAACCGGCGGATGGCCCACTGGTTGGGATGGGCATGGCGCAGGATCTCCTCGGCCGCGGCCGGCAGGAGGGCCGGGTCGGCACGCACCTCCTCGAACTGGCGGGGATGGCCGAGCAGGGTCAGCAGGCCGTTGGTGATGAGGTGCTGGGTGTTCTCGCTGCCCGCGAGCAGGATGAGGAAGGCGAGAGAGACCAGTTCGTCCTCGCTGAGCCGGTCCCCCTCGTCGCGGGCGGTGATCATCGCCGACAGCAGGTCCTTCCCGGGGGCGGCGCGCCGGGTGGCGACCAGGTCGAGGAGGAAGCGGTGGATGTGGCCGACGCTCTCCGCGACCTGCCCGGGGTGGGAGGGGTCGAACATCGAGCCCGCCCAGGCGGAGAACGGGCGGCGGCTGTCCTCGGGTACGCCCAGCAGGTCGCCGATGACGATCAGGGGCAGGGGGTTGGCGTAGTGCTCGACGAGGTCGGCCGTGCCGCCGCGGGCGGCGAGTCCGTCGGCGAGGTGATCGGCCGCGACCTGTACGCGCCCGCGCAGGTCCTCGATGCGGCGCGGGGTGAACGCCTTGGAGACCAGGCGGCGCAGCCGCAGGTGGTCGGCCGGGCCGATGTTGAGCAGGTTGGCGTCCAGGGCCGGCGGCAGGGTGAAGCCCTTGTAGCCGCTGCGGGAGTGGGCCTTGTCGACCGACAGCCTCGGGTCGGTCAGCCCCGCGCGGACGTCCGTCTCGCGCAGCACCAGCCATATCGCGGCGCCGTCGGGGGTGCTGACGTGGTGCACGGGGGCCGCTGGGCGCAGCCGCGCGTACACCGCGTACGGGTCGTCGAAGAACGCCGCGTCGAACGGCATGGGGAGGGTGTGCGACGGGGCCGGCTCGGTCATGCTGCTTCCTCGGTCCGGGGGTTCGTGGTGTCCGCGACGGCGGCGGTGACGAGGGGGGAGCTGTGGAACGCGCGGGCCAGCTTCCGCTGGAAGGCCAGTTCGGCGACGAGGTCGCCCGGCTCGGCGACCCGCGGGGTGTGCGTGTGTTCGACCGGCCGCCGCCCTGCGGCCTTCGCCCGGAGGGCGGCTCGGAGCTGGGCCGCCTCGATCGTGGCGGCCACGTCGTCGTCCGCGAGACCGGCGGCCTCGGCCCGCAGGCGGGCGGCCCCGGCCACGGCGGGGTCCATCCAGGTCCGCAGGGACCACTGGGCGTCGCGGATCTCCACCACCGTGCGGTAGAGCCGGGTGCGCAGGTCCGCGTGGGGGTCCAGCGGGATCACGGGCTCTGGCACCAGGGCGGTGACCCGGCGGTGGAGGGAGGCAAGCTCGCGGTAGGCGAGACGGTCCCTGATCCACTCCCCCAGGGTGCTGAGGTGGCGTCCCCAGTCGGGAAGCGTCCAGCCGGCGGTCTTGGTGAGGGTGGCGATGGTGACGGCGATCTGGGCGACCGGCTCCCAGGCGCGTCCGTCGGTACCGAACTGCCCGGCGACGACGTCGGCGGCGCGGCAGCCGCTGTAGACCAGGGCGAACGGCAGGGTGAGGGCGATCAGGAGGAGTCCGCGGCGCAGCCACGGCGTGGGGGCGACCTTGGCGTAGCGCCATCCCAGGATGCCGACGTCGATCTGGTTGGCCGTGTAGGCGAGGAGGTAGACGACGATGTACGCGGGGTAGTACTGGGCCTTGGACAGGGCGAAGTCGTTCGGGGCTTCCCGCTGGACGGTGGCTGCCGAGAACAGGCTGACCATCGTGGCGAGGACCAGGGCGAGCCCGATCAGGCGGGGGGCCGCCTTGCGCCAGGCGGTGGCCCGGTCGTGGGTGAGGTGCAGCAGGACCAGTTGCTGGCACCCGGACATGAGGACCACGCAGCTCTGGGTGAGCAGTCCGGAGAAGTTGACGATGCCCACGGTCTTGCTGACGGCCACCCAGACGGCGGGAGTGGAGACCGTGTAGGTGATCCAGAGCAGGAGAAAGTTCCCCGTCAGTGCCAGCTGTGCGGGCGACCGGTCGGTACGCAGGACGCGCGTCTTGTAGAGCAATGCCAGTAACGCCACCACGGCGCAGACCGGGTAGAGGACGCTATTCATTTCTCCCTCGGTGGGTCGGGGACTCCAGGGCGGCGAGCCGGGCGGCCAGTTCCCGGGCCTCGGGCGGCACCGCCCAGGTCCGCTGTGCCGTCCACGTGCTGATCTGGCGGCCGATGAGGGAGCCGACGAGTTCGGCTTCGAGTTCGACGTCGGAGTGCTCGTGTTCGCGGCCGAGGACTCTGCGCACCATGTCGGGGTCGAGGGAGGGCAGCAGGAGCCGGGAGGAATCGGGCGTCATCACGGGTGCCGCGTCGTGATCGCAGACGACGTGGCCGATCTCGTGGAGGATCACCTGGTGCTGGTGGACGGGGGCGAGGCGCTGTTCGAAGACCACGTAGTCCTGGGCGTCCGCGGAGACCCACAGCCCGTCGGGGCTGCCGAGCGGCAGGTCGAGGGGGATGAGGTGGATGGGCCGGCCGTGCAGCCGGCTGATGTGTGCGCAGACCTCGTCGATCGTCAGGGTGCCCCGGCCCGGCAGGCCCAGGGCCCGTACTCGCTCCTCGCACTGTTCGCGGATGCCTCCCGGGCGCCTCTCGCCCGCTCCGAGCCGCCATCGCACCACGATCACCGTCTCCCGGCCCGCCTCTGTCCGCCGGATCAGCCGCGCGGGACCACTGTCGAGAGCACCTGCGGCAGCGGGTACCAGTCGGCGGTGGCGAAGCTGGCGTGGGAGCGCGCCAGGAGGGCCAGACGCTCGCGGGCCTGGGGCTCCGTGGGGCGGGTGATGTCGATGGCGGGCGCGACGTTGTGGGCGTCCGTCATGACGAGGAGGTAGTGGCGGCTGTCGTACCAGGCGGTGTCGATGCCGCCCTTGAGGTAGGTGGCGGCGTCGCCGTCGAAGAGGACAAACCAGGGGCGGATCGCGGCGTCGGCGTAGCGCGTGCGCGGGTCGCCGGGTGCGGCGCCGTGGACGGCGGGGAAGGCGCCGGCCCGGTCGAGGCGGCCGGCGGCGGCGAGGTCGCGCAGGTGGGTGGCGTACTCGCGGTCGGTCCAGAGCCTGTCGGCCGGGTTGCGCTCCTCGACCGTGCCGGGGATGAGCTCCACGATGAACTTGCCCGCCATCGCGGACCGGCCGGGCCAGCCCCCGGCGCGCACGGCCTCGTCCAGGGTGGAGTGCTCGCCCAGCAGGTCGGCGGGGCGGTAGAGGGCGTCACCGAGCCGGCTCGTCAGCAGGGCGTCGAACTCGGCGGGGCCGCGGCCGCTGTCGGCGTTGAAGCCGTCCTTCATCTCGACCTTGAGCAGGACGGGCCGGTGGCCGGGGTGGGCGTCGTGCCAGGCCCGGATGTCGGCGAGGCAGCCGGCGAGGGGCTGGTTGCGGGACCCGGTCCGCAGTTCGGCCGGTGAGCCGGCGCCTTCGCAGTTGTTGTCGTTGCGCAGCGGATTTGCGTGGGAGACGCGGAAGGAGCGGCCGCCGAAGCCGTTGGACCAGACGTCGAGTTCCAGGAGGGAGGCGCCGGAGTCCAGGGCGTCGGCGAAGTAGGGGTACTTGGCCTGTTCGTAGGCGTTGTGCACCCCTACCGACGTCGTGGCGGCATACGAAGGAGAGGGAGCGGAGGCGGCGGGCGCCGCCGCTCCCGCCGGGGCGGCGGCCGGCACGGCCAGTGCGGCTGCCGCCGCGACCGCGGTCATTCCCGTGCGTATGGCCGTGCGCATGGCCCCCACCACTCTCACTTGTGCTGTCACCGCTGTTTTCAACGATGAGCAGGTTACGTGAGTTGAGGCTGTGGCGGGGAGTCAGATCTTCAGCTTGCCGCGTAGACGTCCTCGATGTAGCGCCCCGCGTCGGTCAGCTCGCGCAGCCACGCATCGGCGGCGCGGGCGTCGGCGCCGGTCCGGTGGGCGTACAGATCGCGCAGGGCGGCCCGTACGCCCGGTGCCATGCGGGCGCCGTCGCCGCAGACGTACACCCGCGCCCCGGCCTCCAGCAGTGACCAGACCTCGTCGGCCTCGGCGGCCAGGCGGTGCTGGACGAACGGGCCGCCGCCCGCCTGCGGGCGGGCGCTGAAGGCGGGGCGGAGCGAGACCGCGCCCGCCTCCTGCGCCGCGTGGAGTTCGGCGGCGTGCAGGTAGTCGGCGTCGGGGGCGTCGCAGCCGAAGTACAGCAGTGCGGGGGCCGGTTCGGTGCCCGCCGCGGCGAGTGCGGCGCGGTCGGCGACCACGCCCCGGAAGGGGGCCAGGCCCGTGCCGGCGGCGACCATCACGACGGGGGTGCGGTCGTGGTCCGTAATGCGGAACGCCTCGCGGCACGGCTGGACCCGGGCCAGGACCGTGTCGCCGGGGCGGAGCCCGGCGAGGTGGCCGGAGCCGGTGCCCCGGAAGTCACCCCGGCCGGAGCGGGCGGGGGCCTCCAGCAGGGAGACCATGAGGTCGGCGTGGCGGGCGTCGGTGGCCGGGGAGGAGGAGATGGAGTAGTGCCGGGGCCGCATGGGGGGCAGCAGTTCGGGCAGGGCGGCCGGGCCGAGGGTGCCCCGCAGGGCGGGGTGGTCCTCGATGAGGTCCAGGAGGGTGCGCGGGTCGTCGGGGCCCACGGCACGCAGGGCGGCCTGCTCGGGCGGGCAGGGGTTGCGGTCCGCCAGGGCGGACAGCTGACGCGGCGTCGGGCGCTGTTGCAGTTCCAGGTGGTGGGAGAGGAGTTCGCCGGCGGTCAGCGGCCTGTCGACGGGAAGACTCTCGGCTGTGGCGCGGCGCGGGTGTACGGCCAGGACGGTGCCGGGGTCGACGCCGAACAGCCCGGCGGCCCGTGCGACGAGGCAGGGGTCGTTGACCGGCAGGACGGCGAGGTGGTCGGCGGTGCGGTACTCGACGCCGTCGGGCAGGGCGAGGCGCAGGAAGCGCTTGGTGCGCGGGTGGGCGGGGTCGGTGAGCTCGTACGCCTCGGTGACCGTCATGGGCCGCATGCCGTGCCGGACCGCCAGGGCCGTGAGCGGGCCGCCGGTGACCTCGGTGACGGTGTACGCGCAGCCGTCCGGCTCCGTCTCGGCCGCGCCGGCGCTCGCCGGGTCGCCGTAGTGCTCCAGCAGCGTCCGGCGCAGCGCCCGGGTGAACTCCTCGACCGTACCGCTGAGATCGCCCGAGGCGTCGGCCTCGGCGCGGGGCAGCAGGCGGCTGCCGCCGAGGGCGGCGAGCCGCTCGTCGAGGAGGGTGGGTATGCGCTGGTAGGTGGCGGCCCAGTTGCGGTCGCCGACGCCCAGGACGGCGTAGTGGACCCCGTCCGCCGTGCCCGGGCCGGCCTGTTCGGCCCACCGGGCGAAGCGGGCGGCGTCGTCCGTGGGGCGTCCGTTGTACGACGCGGCGACGACGACCACGGGCGTGGTGGCCGGCAGGGCGCCCGTGCGGTCGTCGAGCGATGCGAGGGTGGCGTCGAAGCCGAGGCGGGCGGCTTCGTCGGCGATGCCGCGGGCCAGGTCGCGGCAGGTGCCGTAGTTCGAGCCGTGCAGGACCAGCAGGCCGGTGCCCTGACGGGCGCGGGTGGGGCGCGTGGGAGCGGCATCCTCGGCCGTGCGGACGGCCTGCGAGGAGCCGCCGGGCAGCGCGGCGCGGTTCAGCTTCCGGTCGGCGGCGGTGCGACGTGCGAGGGTGAGGGTGAAGCCGTCCGGCTTGAGGGTGAGGGTCTCCTTGACGCGCAGCCGGTAGCTGTTGCTGTCGATGAGGCGGTAGCGGTGCACGAGCAGGGCCAGCAGCATGGTGGCCTCGTGCAGGGCGAACTGGCGGCCTATGCAGGCGCGTTCGCCGGTGCCGAACGGCTTGTAGGCGTGCGGTGAGCGGGCCGCCTCCGCCTCGGGCGCGAAGCGCGCGGGGTCGAACAGCTCGGGGTTGTCGCCCCAGACGGGGTCGCGGTGCAGCATGGGGGTCAGGACGGTGACGCCTTCCCCGGCGCGCAGCGGGTAGCGGCCGCCGAGCAGGGTGTCCTCGCGGGCCTCGCGGACGAAGGCCGCCGCGGTGGGCCACAGCCGCAGTGCCTCGGCCAGGACCTGCCGGGTCCAGCGCAGCCGCCCTATGTCCTCGAACGTCGGCTCGGGGTCCTCGGTGTCGCCCCACAGCTCGTCGGCCTCGCGCTGGGCCAGGCGCAGGGCGACGGGGTCCTTCAGGAGGTGGTGGAGGGCGAACGACAGTGCCCCGGAGGTGGTTTCGTGCCCGGCGATGAGGAACGTGATGACCTGGTTGCGGATGTTGGCCGCGTCGAGGGTGGTGCCGTCGGCGGGGTGCGGGGCACCGAGCATGAGGCCCAGCAGGTCGTCGGTGCGGGTGTCGCCGGAGGCCGTACGGGCGCTGACGACGTCGTCCACAACGGTGGTGAGGAAGGCGGCGTCGGCGCGGAAGGCCTCGTCCTGCGCCGTGTAGTTCCCGCCGGGGTCCCGGCCCAGCTGGTTCATGCTCCACTCCAGGCAGCGCACCATGGCGCCGACGAAGGGGTGTGGTTCACCGCCGCGCGCGAACGACTCGAAGTCGTAGCCGAAGCCGGCGAGCCCGATGGTGTCGAGCGTCATCCGTGTCATGTCCTCGGGGACGTCGACGGGGGTGCCCGCGGCGAGGTGGGCGTCCCAGGAGTCGGTGAGGCGCCGGGCGACCTTCAGCATGGCCGGGTGGTAGGCGCGCATCGAGCCGAGCGCGAAGGCGGGCATCAGGATGTCGTGGGCCTTGGCCCAGTTGGGCTCGTGGTTGTAGGCGGTGAACAGGCCGTCGGCGGTGAATTCGCGGACGTTCTCCAGGGCCGGCCCGATGTGCTTGGTGAAGCGCTCCTCGTCGGCCAGCTCGGCGACCAGGTCGAGCGAGGTGACGAAGAGCCGCTCGCTGTCGTGCAGCCGGCGCCGGAAGATGGGCCCGTGCCTGCGGGCCAGGCGCATGGCCTGTTGCAGCGGGGTGCCGGTGGCTCCGACGGCGGAGACGTCGATGACGGGAACGGCCGCGAGAGCGGCCCGGGTGGCAGTGGTCATGATTCCACACTGACCGCCCCGGGTACGGGTACGGGCCGCGTGAACTGCATGATTGTGCAGTGGACCGCGGCGTGTCGCTCTTGCGCACGGTGCCCCGGTACGAACGAGGAGCAGGGGGATCCGTGAGCGATGACGACTACTTCGCGTGGCGCAATCACTTCCTCGCGCTGCTCGACCGGCTCCCGACGCCGATCGCCGTGTGCCGGGCGGACGGTGAGATCACCGTCGCGAACCCGGCCATGGCCGCCGAGTGGGGCGTGGTGCCCGGGCAGGTGCGCGGCCGGAAACTGCTGGACCTGTTCCGGCCCCGTGTCAGCGCCTTTGCCCAGCTCGACAGGCTCACCGAGGCGCTGCGGCTGGGCCGCCGGTCCCGGTACACGATCGAGGTGCGCTGGCGGGTGGAGGCCTCGGGCGCCGAGCGCGAGGGCGAGCTGCTGGTGGAGCCGGTCGGCGATCCGTTCCTGCCGTATCCGGTGCTGCTGACCGTGTTGCGGGTGCGGGCCGAGCCCAGGGTGCACCGACCGGTGGCGGAGGTCAGTGAGATGGAGGGGCGGATCCTCGCGCTGGCGGCCTCCGGGGCCACGACGGCGGCCGTGGGCAAGGCTGTCGGGCTGACCGTGGACGGCGTCAACTATCACCTCACCCGGCTCACGCGGCGCTGGCGCGTGCCCAACCGCACGGCCCTGGTGGCCAAGGCGTACGTGCTCGGGGTGCTGGTCCCCGGGCAGTGGCCGCCCGTACCGGCCGCTCAGCGGGCCCGGGGCGGGTGACGCAGCACGCAGTCACCGCACATGCCGCCGCCGGGCACCCGGTAGTACAGGCAGCAGGTGCGCCGCTCGAAGGCCGGGCCGCCGGGCGTGCGGCGCAGGGTCCCGGTGGGGCGCAGCAGCGGGTCCTCGAACAGGGCCCGGGTGAGGGCCAGCGCGTGGCCGGCGTCGTGCGGGCGGTGCTGTTCCCGGCACCAGGTGTGCAGGACGCGCAGGGAACCGGCAAGGGAGGACCCGGCGTTGCCCCACAGCAGTCGCGCGGAGACCGGGGTCACGGCGCGGGTGGCGCGGTGCAGGGGGACCAGCAGGCCGTGCAGGACCGTGGAGGCGATCAGTGCGGCCTGCGCCTGCGGGTCCGCGGCCGGCGCGAGAGCGGCCGGGGCGGGCAGCCGGAGGTCGTCGGGGGCGGTGCGGGCGGGGTGCCAGCGCAGGTCGCCGACCGTGAGGTCGGGCACCCGGCCACTGACGACGGCCGAGCCGAGCGCGATGGACAGCAGCCGCCCCGCGATGCCCTGGAAGGCGACGGACGCGGCCACCCGACGGTCCGGCGTCCCGAGCCGCCCGGCGACGGTCTCCACCCGGAGCCGTACGGCCTCCTCGCCGAGCGGGAGGTAGCCGCCCTCGGCGCCCGGGGGGACGTCACCGGTGTTCAGGGCGAAGAACGGGCCCACAGCGGCGAGTTCGCAAAGGCGCATGAGCCGCTCTGGTTCCTTCGGTCGGCCGGCCCGTCGGAGCCCGGCGGGGGTCGGGGCGACCAGTATGCCCGGGCGGTGGCCGTCAGCAGAACTCCGCCCGGAGCACGTCCCCGGCGGCACCGGTCCGGGCGAGCCAGTCGCCGTTGAAGTCGAGGACGAGGCGGTGCCGGGCGTCCCGGGTGGCGTAGGCGATGCTCTGCGTGCCGTAGAAGAGGCCGTCGTGGCCCCACACCTCGACCCCGCAGTGCAGCCGGTAGCGGAACAGCCCCAGTCCGCTGGCGCTGCCCGGGTCCTCGCCCGTGGGGACGGTGGTGGTCATCTCCCTCATCTGCCGCGGCGGGAGCAGCCCGCCACCCAGCAGGGCGGCGAGGAAACGGTCGAGGTCGGCGGTGGTGGAGATCATGTCGCCGACGGCCCACAGCAGGGAGGGGTTGAACCCGCTCACGTCGTGCGTGGTGCCCGGGTCGTCGTGGAAGCGGGTGTAGGCGCGCCCGGCCGGCCCGGGGAGCCTGCTGCCGGTGCCGGGCAGGACGGTGGAGTGCAGCCCGAGAGGCTCGGTGATGCGGTTTGCGACCTCGGCGGCGTACGTGTGGCCGGTCACCCGCTCGATGATCATCGCGGCGAGGGTGTACTCGGTGTTGGAGTAGTACCAGCCCGTGCCCGGCCGGAAGTTGGGCGCGTGGGTCATGGCGAGGTGGACCAGCTGCTCGCCGGTCCAGGTCTCGTCGCGGTGCGCCAGGAAGGCCTTGCCGTAGGCGTTCTCGCGGACGGTGGGGTCGTCGAGGTAGTTGAAGACTCCGCTGGTGTGGTCGAGCAGCCGGCCGATGGTGATCCGGCGGCCGTCGTGGCCGTGCCCCCGCACCACGCCGGGCAGGTAGGACTCGACCGTGTCGGCCACGCTGAGCCTGCCCTCCGCCTCCAGCTGCAGCACGACGGTCGCGACGAACGTCTTGGCGATGCTGCCGGTCCGGAAGTGGTCCTGGGGCAGATACGGACGGCGCGTGGTGAGGTCGGAGACCCCGGCCGAGCCCTGCCACACGCCGTGCCTGTCGTAAGCCCGCGCCAGCGCCCCGGGCAGACCGGCACGGACGGCCGCCTCCAGGGCGGCCTGCGTCCGTCCGTGCCCCGCGCCCGCCCCTGCCGGGGGCGCGGCCGGTGCGGCCGCGACCAGCGCGGCCGCCGTCGCGAGCGCGGCCAGCGTGGTGCGCGGCGTACGCCAACCACCCGCGCGGTCCGGCCGCCGCGCGCACGAGGCACCGGCATCCGCCATGGACCGCCCCCTGATGTCCTGCCCTTCCCCCTGCCCGGGGGCGACTCCCCCTCGTGGTCCGCAGCGAAACGGAACCGGCCGGGCCCTCACCCGAGTAGGTGATGGCATGCCCTGCCGGGGTGTCCGGAACACCACGCCCACCATCCGTCGCATCCTTGACTCGCCGTACCCCCCGGGCGAGCCTCAGCGCTGACATCGATGCCGCTCGAGGGGCGTGGTCAATGAGACGGGCCGTACACCCACTGCTGCGCCGCACCGCCGTGGCCGCGCTCGCCTTCGCGGCGATGCTGGGCTCCACCGCGCTCGTCCCCCCGCAGCCGGGGACGGCCGGGGGCGAGGAGCTGACCGGCCTCGTCAACCCCTTCATCGGTACCCAGAAGGAGGGGAACACCTTCCCCGGCGCCGCCGTGCCCTTCGGCATGGTGCAGCTCTCCCCCGACACCGGGCACAACACCGGCTACGACTACAAGGACCGCCACATCCGCGGCTTCAGCACCGTGCACCTGTCCGGTGTGGGCTGCCGCATCGGCGGGGACCTGCCCGTGCTGCCCACCACGGGCGATGTGACGCAGACCGACAACGCCCGGTACGCCGCCGAATTCAGCCACGGCGACGAGCGGGCCCGCCCGGGCTACTACCGGGTCCGGCTGGCCTCCTACGGCGGCATCACCGCCGAGCTGACCGCGACCGAGCGCACGGGGCGCCAGCGCTACACCTTCCCCGCCACGCAGAAGGCCAACGTCCTGTTCAACGCGGGCCAGTCGCTGCACAGGACGGTCTCCACCACCGTCGAGATCGTCGACAGCCGCACGGTCCGCAGCACCGTCACCGGCCGTGGCTTCTGCCAGGACACCCGCCCGTACACCCTGCACACCCTCACCCGCTTCGACCGCCCCTTCACCGGCTACGGCACCTGGAACGGCGACGGGACGACCATCGGCTCACGGGCCTCCACCTCGCGCGGCCACAACGGCGCCTGGGTCCGCTTCGACACCACCGACGACCGGGACGTCGAGGCCACCACCGCCGTCAGCTACGTCGACGCGGCGGGAGCGGAGCGCAATCTGCGCGCCGAGGAGGACGGCTTCGACCACACGGCCCTCGCGGCGCACGACGCCTGGGAGCGGCGCCTGCGCGACGCGCGGGTCGAGGGCGGCAGCACCACTTTGCGCCGCACCTTCTACTCCTCCCTCTACCGCTCCTTCCTCGCCCCCAACATCGGCAGTGACACCGACGGCCGCTACACCGGCTGGGACCAGAGGATCCACCAGGCCAAGGGCTTCACCTACTACCAGAACTGGTCGCTGTGGGACACCTACCGCACCCAGGCCCAGCTGCTGGCCCTGCTGGCACCGCGCGAGTCGCGGGACATGGCGCTGTCGGTGCTGCGGATCGACGCGGAGGGCGGCTGGCTGCCCAAGTGGGGCTACGGCACGGTGGAGACCAACATCATGACCGGTGACCCCGTCACCCCGTACCTCACCAACGCCTTCCACCACGGCCTGCTCACCGGCCACGAGGAGGAGGCGTACCGGGCCCTGAAGAAGAACGCGGACGGCGTGCCCCCCGCCGGCTCGCCGGCCGTGGGCCGGGAGGGCAACGAGCAGTATCTCAAGGACGGTTACGTCCCCCACCTGCCCGACCGCCCCAAGCGCAAGCCCGGCGACTCCGACCTGCACGAGGGCGCCTCCGCGACCTTGGAGTACGCGCTCGCCGACGGGGTGCTCGCCAGGATGGCCCGTGACCTCGGCCACCGCGCGGACGCCGACCGCTACGCGGCCCGGTCGCTGAACTACCGCAGACTCCACGACCCCGCCACCGGCTTCTTCCGGCCCCGTGACGCCTCCGGCGCGTTCACCGGCTCCGCAGACCCGGCGAGGAGCCCCGGCTTCCACGAGGGAACGGCCTGGCAGTACCAGTGGATGGTCCCGCAGGACCTGCCCGGCCTGGTGCGGCTGATCGGCGGCAAGGACGCGGCCGACAAGCGGCTCGACTCCTTCTTCGCCTACGACCGGCTGCTCGCCGACCCGGCGCGCACCGCCCGCGAGGTGTGGGTCAACGGCCCGTACGACTACTACAACGCCGACAAGTACAACCCGCAGAACGAGCCGGACCTCATCGCCCCGTACACCTACCTCTCCACCGGCCGTCCCTGGAAGACGACGGATGTCGTGCACGCCGCGCTGACGCTCTTCACCGACACCCCGGACGGGATGACCGGCAACGACGACCTGGGCACGATGTCGGCGTGGATGGTGCTCTCCGCCATCGGCGTGTACCCGGTGCAGCCGGGCGCGGACGTGTGGGGGCTGAGCACTCCCGTCTTCGACCGGGTCGATCTGCGCCTGGACCGGCACTGGTACCCGCGGGGCCGCTTCACCGTCAGCGCGCCGGGCACGTCCGGCAGTAACCGTTACGTGCGCTCGGTACGGCTGGACGGCACCGCCTACGACCGCACGTATCTGACGACAGCTGCGATCCGCGAGGGGGAGCGGCTGGACTTCACCGTCGGGCCGGAGCCCTCCGCCTGGGGGACGGCCGCCAGGGCCGTGCCGCCCGCCATCGGCTGATCCCCGGGGCCGGTGCGGGGCGGCGCCTTCCGTCGCCGCCCCGGCTCGGCCATGATGACCGCGATCCCGCCCTCAGGATCGACGAGAGGACAACGCATGGCCGGGCTCCGGGTTGGTCAGGGCGTACTGCGCCGCAAACCGATCGAGACGATCGAGGAGGCGGAGGAGACCGAGGCCCACGGGGAGCACCTGACCCGCACCCTGGGCCTGTGGCAGCTCACCGCCATCGGCGTCGGCGGCATCATCGGCGCGGGCATCTTCAGCCTCGCGGGCACCATCGCCAATGGGGTGGCGGGTCCGGCGGTGCTGATCTCGTTCCTGATCGCGGGTGTGGCGAGCGCGGCGGCGGCGTTCTCCTACGCGGAGTTCGCGGGCCTCATCCCGCGCGCCGGGTCCGCGTACACCTACGGCTACGCGGTGCTCGGTGAGATCGGCGGCTGGTTCATCGGCTGGGACCTGCTGCTGGAGTACACCGCCATCGTCGCCGTCGTGGCCATCGGCATCTCCGGCTACATCAACTTCCTGCTCGGGGAGACCAACACCCAGCTGCCCGACTGGATGCTGGGCGCGCCGGGCACCGGTGACGGGCACCGGGTGGACATTTTCGCGGCGGTGCTGTGCCTGCTGATCGCCTATCTGCTGACCATGGGCATCAAGAACGCGGCCCGCTTCGAGACGATCGTCGTGGGCCTGAAGATCCTGGTGGTCCTGCTGGTGATCATCGTGGGGTTCTTCCACGTCAAGAGCTCGCACTACACGCCCTTCTTCCCCTTCGGCGTCAGCGGGGCGTTCACGGGCGCGGCCACCGTCTTCTTCGCGGTGTTCGGCTACGACGCGATGTCCACGGCGGCGGAGGAGTCCAAGGACGCACAGCGGCACATGCCCAGGGCGATCATGTACTCCCTCGCCGTCTCGATGGTGCTGTACGTCCTGGCCTGCCTGGTGCTGACCGGAATGCAGTCCTACAAGGACATCGACAAGGAGAGCGGCTTCTCCACGGCCTTCAAGTCGGTGGGGCTGAGCGGCATCGCGGATGTCATCGCCGTCGGCGCGATCATCGGCATTCTCACCGTGATGTTCACCTTCATGCTCGGCGTGACCCGGGTGTGGTTCGCGATGAGCCGGGACGGGCTGCTGCCGAAGTGGTTCGCCCACACGCACCCCACGCGGCATGTGCCGACGCGGGTGACGTGGATCGTCGGCTTCGCGTCGGCGGCGATCGCGGGGTTCGTCCCGATCGGCGAGGCGGCGGAACTCACCAACATCGGCATTCTGCTGGCCTTCGCCGTGGTGTGCACCGCTGTGATCGTGCTGCGCTATAGGCGGCCCGAACTGCCGCGCAGCTTCCGCTGCCCGGGGGTGCCGGTGGTCCCGGCCATCGGGGTGGCCGCCTCGATCTGGCTGATCACGTATCTGGCGTGGCAGACGTGGGTGCGGTTCGCGGTGTGGTTCCTGGTCGGGCTGGTGGTGTACTTCGCCTACTCGTTCCGGCACTCGGAGCTGGCGAAGGCGGACGAGCGGGGGATCCCTCGGGATTAGGAGCTGTCGGCAGCCAAACGACAGAAAGCTCACCCTTTTTGATCGGCCCATATGCTTATCAGAGAACAAGTGACTTTCTGGCCATGGCCCATTCCTTTCACTCTGTGAGAGCGCTACCGTCGGAGACCTGAACCGCCGCCCCCATCATGAGGGCGGCGGTACGCAACCGACGGGGGCGCGCTATGCGGTCGGTGATACCGAAGTCGGCGGCGGTGGCGTTTGCCGTGGCCGTTCTCACGGCGTGCGGCAGTGAGGGGAGTTCCACGGACGAACCCGACGACCCCACACCCGTTTCCTCGCTTTCCGTTCCCTCCGCTCCCGTGTCGTCGCCACCGCAAACCCGGGTCGTTCCTCCTCCCTCCGACCCGGCCCCGGCCGTCAAGGGCTCGGTGCCGGCCCATCTCGTCGGGGAGTGGGTCGGCGACACCAAGCCCGCCAGGATCAAGAGGATCATCTTCTCCGCCGACGGAAACGTCACCCTGCAGTACACCGGCGGCCTCGTGCAGCGCGGTCCGGTCGTCGTCGAGGGTTCGCGCATGACCTTCCACATCCCGGGCGGGCCATGGCAGGAGGAGGCATGGTCGATCCAGCGGCTCGACGATCTGTACGGATACAACTTCGAGTACCTGATGCTCGACGGGTCCAGTTACGTGCGGCAGGTCGGCGGAAACCCGTAAGAGACCGTCAGTAGAGAGGTGCCCATGCGCGCTCTCGTCGTCATGGTCCTCCTGGCATGCGGGGGGCTGGTGTCCTGCTCCCCGGGCAGCCCCGGATCCGACGAAACGACCGGCTCACATTCCGGAAGCCCCGCAGCGACCACAACTCCCCCAAAGAATTCGGTCATTCCCGCGAACCTCGTGGGTGCCTGGGAAAGCTCACAACCGAACTCGAATACGACGCTCGCCTACCGCTTCATCCCGGACGGCACGTACACATACGCCGGACTGCTCTCCTATCGCATACCGGATGGCGGCGACTACGAAATGCAACAGAGCGCGGCGGGTTCGGTTCGGCTGGAAGGCGAGAAGGGCGACAAGCTGGTCCTGCGCCCGGCGTCCTCCTCCCTCACGAAGAAGGACCCCAGAAACCCCGAGGGCGATGTGAGCAACAGTCCCCAGCCGCTCACGCCCAAGGCCTATGCCTGGCAGGTGACGGACGATGTCCTCACCCTCATCGATGAAACGGGGCAGCGCCACGCCTTCAAGCGGGCGTCCCCTTGACCGGCGCGGGCCGGTTCAGCGTCCGTATCCGACTGCAGATCGTGGTGCTGTCCGTCGTGGCCCTGGCCACGCTGTCGGCCACCTGGCAGTTCAGCGGGGCCGGGGGCGCCTACCAGGACGCGGTGCGGGAGGACGTCAAACGCCAGGCCGCGCTGCGGGAAGACGTCCGCCATGTCTACGCGGACGAGGCCCCGGACGCGTTCCGGGCGGCCGCCGCCCGGATACGGACCGATGCCCTGCGGCCCCTGAAAGACCAAGGGCGGCTGGCCGCGTCCGAGTACGCCCTCGCCGCCCAGACCGCGCTCCAATTCCGCTCGCGCGCACGGCCCGGAAGTCTCCTCGGCGACGACGCCTACGTCCACCGGGAGCTCGGCTACGACATTCCGCACCGCCTGGCCGACCTGCAGAAGCGCTCCGCCGAGCTCTACGCCCTCGACCCGGACGCCACGCTGCACGACGGAGACAGCTGGGCCCTGTGGGGACGGGTCTCGGTGTGGGTCGCGTTCGCGGCGGTCCTCCTGGCAGCTGCCGCCGCCAACGTCCTGCGGCCCGTGCGCTGGCGCCACCCACCGGCGCCGCCCCCGGCCCCCCGCGTGCTGCGGAAGCCCGAACTCCTCCCGCAGCCGGCCACGGCCCCGGCCGGCGACCGCCGCCGCACCGCACGCTTCCTCCTGCTCCTGTCGGCGCTGCTCCTCGCGCTGCCCTTCGGCCAGATGGTGGCGGCCTGCGACGAGCAGCGCGCCCAGGCGGAGGCGGCTCGCCGGGCCTCAGGAATCTCCCTGGGCATCGCGGTGAGCGGTCAGCGGACGGCGTTCCTTACCACGAGCCTCCAGGCCGCGGCCGCGGCGGACCTCCAGTCGGCCGCGCGCCTGTCGGCCGCCCTGGAGACCGGGAGTTCCCCGGACGCCGCGCACGAGCAGGCCGTGGCCGCGGCCGAGACGACGGCCGCCGGTCTCATGGCGCGTACGGCGCGGTACATGGGCCGGCCCGCGGAAGCGGCCGACCGTGTCGATCCGGCCACGGCGACGGCGCTGCGGACAGAACCGCTGGAGTGGCGGACGATGCTGACCGAGCAGCAGCGGCAGGTGGACCGGGCGGAGGTGGCCGGCGAGCGCGGTTTCCGGCTCGCCGCGGCCACGGCCCTTGCCGTCCTGGCCCAGCTGCTGGTGGCAGCGGCTGTCTCCGCGCACCGCCTCCGTCGGCCCGCCGCGGCAGCGGTCCTGCTGTCGGCCGGGCTGACGGCCCTGGCCCTGGTCTGACCCCTTGCCCGGCGTCCGCCGGCGGGCCGCCGGGACCGACCGGACGGCCCGCGCTACTTCAGCAGCCGCGACAGCCGCCGGTCGGCGAGCGGTTTCCCGCCCGTCTGGCAGGTGGGGCAGTACTGCAGCGAGGAGTCGCTGAAGGACACCTCCCGGACGGTGTCCCCGCAGACCGGGCAGGGCTGACCGGTGCGGCCGTGGACGCGCATGCCGCTCTTCTTCTCCGCCTTCAGCTCGGCGGCGGCGTGCCCGCGCGCACGCTCGACGGCCTCGCGCAAGGTGGTGCCCAGGGCCTCGTAGAGGGTGGCGGTCTCCTCGTCCGTCAGGCTCGCGGCGAGCTTGAACGGCGACATGCGGGCGGCGTGCAGGATCTCGTCGGAGTAGGCGTTGCCGATGCCGGCGATGACGCTCTGGTCGCGCAGGACGCCCTTGAGCTGCCGTCGCTCGCCGCGCAGCAGGGCGGCGAAGGCGTCGAGGGTGAAGGCGGGTGCGAGGGGGTCCGGTCCGAGCCGGGCGATGCCTGGTACGTCGGAGGGTTCGCGGGCGCAGTAGACGGCGAGCCGCTTCTGGGTACCGGCCTCGGTGAGGTCGAAGCCGTCGCCGCCGGCCAGCCGTACCCGCAGGGCGAGGGGCCCCCTGCCGGGGCGCGGGGGCGTCTCGGGCAGGCTGTCGTGCCAGCGCAGCCAGCCCGCGCGGGCGAGGTGGAAGACCAGGTGGGGGCCGTCATCAGTGGCCACGTCGAGGAATTTGCCGTGCCGCCGCACCGCCGTGACCGCGCGACCTTCGGCGGCGCTCAGCGGTGGGTCGTAGGTCTTGAGGACGCTCACCGCGGCGGGCAGGACGCGCTCGACCCTGCGGCCGACGAGGCGTTCGGCCAGGAACCCGGCGAGGGCTTCGACCTCCGGCAGCTCCGGCATGGCTCCAGTCTGCCGCAGTGGCCCGGGGCGGCAACTCAGTGGACGCGGGCGCCCCAGTCGATGCGGTAGCCGGTGAGCCAGTCCATGGCCCGGCGGGGGGCCTCGGCCATGCGGCGCTCCACCTCGGCGTCGCGGGCCGCCCGCTCCTGCGCGGTGCCGGGCGCATGGCCGGCCATACCGGCGCTCATGGCCACGACCCGCTCGACGCGCGCGCGGCGCAGCCGCTCGTACGCCCCGAACCCCTCCTCGGTGCAGGGCAGGTCACGCAGGCACCGGGCGAGGACGACACCGTCCTCGATGGCCATGGACGCGCCCTGGGCGGCGTTGGGGGCGGTGGCGTGGGCGGCATCGCCGACGAGGACGGCGTGGGTGTTGTGCCAGACGGGTGTGGTGGGGATGTCGTAGGCGTTGATGCCGACGATGTCGTCGCCGGTGGCGGCGGCGATCGCCGCGGCGGGTGTGCGGTCGTCGGCGAAGAGCTCGGCGACGCGGCGGCGCCACTGGGCAGGGGTGGCGGAGGCGAGGACGGCCCGGGGCAGCTCGGCGCCGGGCATGTTGGCGAACCAGTAGGTGGTGCCCTCCGGTGCGGTCGTGCAGCCGAAGAAGGCCCGCTGCCCGTAGTACATGCGGTACGTGCGGTCCGGTATCCCGGCGAGCGCTTCGCGGGTGCGGCCGCAGACGGTGAGCTGCCCGGTGTGGCGGGGCGGGGGCGCGGCGGGATCGAGGAGGGCGCGGGTGCGCGAGCGCAGGCCGTCGGCGCCGACGACGGCGGTGCCCTCGGCGCGGGTGCCGTCCGCGAACCGCGCCACGACCGTGCCCCGGGGGCGGGTGGTGAGGTCGACGAGGCGCTTGCCGTGCTCTACGCGTATGCCCCGGCGGACCGCTTCGGCGCGCAGGGTGCGGCACAGGACGGAGCGCTGGAGGGTGCGGGGGGCGAGCCCCTCGTCCCAGGAGCCGGAGAGGGGACGCCGGCCGAGGAGCCTGCCGGTGTCGCTGATGAACTCCACCGTCTCGGCGACGCAGGAGGCCTCGCGCACGGGCCGGTCGGCCCCGATGGTGCGCAGGGCGGCGAGTCCGTTGGCGAAGAGGGTGAGGAAGGAGCCGGCGTTGTCCGCGCCGGCCGGGAACGCCTCGTAGACGGTCGAGTCGATGCCGGCCCGCTGCAGGGCCATCGCGGTCACGGGTCCGGCGATGCCGCCGCCGATGATCAGGACATGGGCCATGGTGGTCTTGCCCCCACACGTCGAGCCGTGTCGAACACTTGACCATGACGAAACCAGAAGGGGTGCACTCCGTCCAGAGCGCGCGGCTACGCCCGCAATGCGTCGGCCAGATAGGGCGCCGTCACGCTCGCCCGGGACCGCGCGACCTCCTCCGGCGTGCCGGCGGCGACCACCGCCCCGCCCTCCGCGCCCCCGCCCGGGCCCAGGTCGACGACGTGGTCCGCGCCCGCGACCACCGCCATGTCGTGCTCGACGACCACCACGGTGTTGCCCGCCCCCACCAGGCCGTGCAGCTGGCGCAGCAGCACCTCGGTGTCGGCAGGGTGCAGCCCGGTCGTCGGCTCGTCCAGCACGTACAGCGTGTGCCCGCGGTGCGTGCGCTGCAGCTCGGTGGCGAGCTTGATGCGCTGCGCCTCCCCACCGGAGAGCTCCGTGGCGGGCTGGCCCAGGCGCAGATAGCCCAGCCCCACCTCCTGCAGTGTGCGCAGGCCGCGCAGCGCGGCGGGCACGTCGGCGAGGAACGCGGCGGCCGCGTCGACGGTCATGTCGAGCACATCGGCGATGGTCGCGCCCCGGTAGGTGACCTCCAGCGTCCCGGGGTTGTAGCGCGCACCCCGGCACGCGGTGCACGGGGCGTAGGTGCCGGGCAGGAAGAGCAGCTCCACGGCGACGAACCCCTCGCCCTGGCAGACCTCGCAGCGCCCGGCGACGACGTTGAAGGAGAACCGGCCGACGCCGTAGCCCCGGGCGCGGGCCTCGTCGGTCGCCGCGAAGACCTTGCGCACGGCGTCGAACAGGCCGGTGTACGTGGCCAGGTTCGAGCGCGGCGTACGGCCGATCGGCTTCTGGTCGACGCGTACGAGCCGGTCGACGGCCGCGAGCCCCTCGGCCTCGACCTCCGGCTGCCGCCCCTCCAGGTGCGCGGCCACGGTCTCCGCCAGCGCCTCGCCCACCAGCGTCGACTTGCCCGAGCCGGAGACCCCGGTGACGGCGGTGAACACTCCGAGCGGAACGTCCACGTCGAGGTCGCGGAGGTTGTGCCGGGTGACGCCGCGCAGCCGCAGCACGCCGGAGGGCTCGCGGTGCGTACGCGCGGGGGTTGCGGCGCCGTCGGGGAAGAGGAAGCGGCGCGTCGCGGACTCCACCACGCCGGCCAGCCCGTCGACCGGCCCGCTGTGGAGCACCTGTCCGCCGTGCTCGCCCGCCCCGGGCCCGACGTCCACGATCCAGTCGGCGCGGCGCACGACGTCCATGTGGTGCTCCACGACGAACAGCGAGTTCCCCGCCGCCTTGAGCCGGTCCAGGACGGTCAGCAGGGCGGCGCTGTCGGCCGGGTGGAGGCCGGCGGAGGGCTCGTCCAGGACGTAGACGACACCGAAGAGTCCGGACCTCAGCTGGGTGGCGAGCCGCAGCCGCTGCAGCTCACCGGCCGACAGGGTCGGTGTGGGCCGGTCCACGCTGAGGTAGCCCAGGCCGAGTTCGCTGAGCACCTCGATCCGGGCGAGCAGGTCCTGGGCGAGTGCGGCGGCGACCCCCTCGCCGTCGCGCGCCGGGCGCAGCGTCCGCGCCAGCTCGGCCAGCGGCTGCGCGGCGAGCGCGGCGATGTCCCGCCCGGCGAAGGTGACGGCCAGCGCCTCGGGCCGCAGCCGCCGCCCGTCGCACACCGGGCACGGGCCGCTGACCAGGTGCCGCTCGGCGCGGGCCCGCAGCGCGGCGCTCTTGGAGTCCGCGAAGGTGTGCAGCACATAGCGGCGGGCGCTCATGTACGTGCCCTGGTAAGGGCGTTGGATGCGCTCGGCGTCCCGCACGGGGTGCACGGTGACGACGGGCTGCTCGTCGGTGAAGAGGATCCACTCGCGGTCCGCCTGCGGCAGCTCCCGCCACGGCCGGTCGATGTCGTACCCGAGCGTGTCGAGGATGTCCCGCAGATTCTTGCCCTGCCACGCCCCCGGCCACGCGGCGACGGCGCCGTCGCGGATCGAGCGCGACGGGTCGGGGACGAGCGAGTCCTCGGTGACCCGGTGGACGCGCCCGAGCCCGTGGCACTGAGGGCAGGCGCCGGCGGCGGTGTTCGGCGAAAAGGCGTCGGAGTCCAGCCGCCCGGCCCCCGCCGGGTAGGTGCCGGCGCGGGAGAAGAGCATGCGCAGGGAGTTGGAGAGCGTCGTGACGGTACCGACGGAGGAGCGCGACGTGGGCGAGGACCGCCGCTGTTCGAGGGCGACGGCGGGCGGCAGCCCGCTGATCTCGTCCACCTTGGGGGCACCGACCTGGTGGATGAGCCGGCGGGCGTACGGGGCGACGGACTCGAAGTACCGGCGCTGGGCCTCGGCGTAGACGGTGCCGAAGGCCAGCGACGACTTGCCGGAGCCGGAGACTCCGGTGAAGACGACGAGGGCGTCGCGGGGGATGTCGACGTCGACGGCCCGGAGATTGTGCTCGCGGGCGCCGCGCACGCGGACGTAGGGGTCGTGCATGCGCACGACTCTATTTCCCCCACCCCGCCCCTTCCCGTAACCGGGGGGCTCCGCCCCGGACCCCCGGTCCTCAATCTCCCCGGCTACCGCTGGGAGGTGCCCCCCCAGACGGGGCACGGAACAGTCACCGCGTCAGCTCCTGTGCACCTCTCACCCCCCAGAGGGTGATCACAGCGCAAGGCGCTGACGTGATCAGGGGTCGTGCGCCACGATGCAGCCCTCTGCAGTGCGACAAGCGTGGAAGTGAACGGGATAGCCCATGTCCGACACCGATACCGCCGCGGGCCCCCTGCACAGGATCGCCGCGGCGGTCGACCGGGAGCGTGATCCCTCGTCGCGGATCTGTCCGACGTGCGGCGGGCCGACCAGGGTGGTGGTGCGGGAGGAGTCCGCCGGGAACGGCCCGCCTGTCATCAGGGCGAGGAAGGAGTGCGAGGGTCAGGGGTGCGGGCGTCCCTGACTCCCGGCTTCATCTCCGCCTGCCCCGCTCACGGGTCCGTGAGGGCGGTGGCGGTGGTAGTGCGGGCCGCCCAGCGCTGCTCGACCTTGGCCAGGCGCCAGTACGCGAGCGCGATTGCCCAGACCACCACGAACAGCCCGACAATGACGAATCCGACGTTGTCGAGGTTCAGTCCGGCGATCCAGCCGGTCACCGCGTCGTCCAGGCCGAGCTTCTCGTGCAGGACCCCCACCAGCTCGATGGTGCCGATGAGGAAGGCAACGGCGATGGACAGGCCGGTGATGGTGAGGTTGTAGTAGACCTTGCGGACGGGGTTGGAGAACGCCCACTGGTAGGCGAAGTTCATGAACGTGCCGTCGAGCGTGTCGAACAGGCTCATGCCGGCGGCGAACAGCAGCGGCAGGCACAGGACCGCGTACCACGGCAGCCCGGCGGCGGCGCCGCTGCCGGCCATCACCATCAGCGTGACCTCGGTGGCCGTGTCGAAGCCGAGGCCGAAGAGGAAGCCCAGCGGGTACATCTGCCCGGGGCGGGTGACGGAGCGCGTGAAGCGGCCGAGGATGCGGTTCATGAAGCCGCGCGAGTCGAGGTGCTGCTCCAGCTCGGCCTCGTCGTAGCGGCCCTCACGCATTGCGCGGAAGATGCGCAGGATGCCGGCGAGGGCGATGAGGTTGAGGGCGGCGATGAGGTAGAGGAAGCCGCCGGAGACGGTCGTACCGACGAGGCCAAGGGTCTGGTGGGTGGTGGACTCCTCGTTCAGCAGCGTCCCGGCCAGCTGGGTGCCGCCGGCCACCAGCAGGGCCATCAGGACGACGACGCTGGAGTGACCGAGGGCGAACCAGAAGCCGACGGAGACCGGGCGCTTGCCGTCGGCCATCAGCTTGCGGGTGGTGTTGTCGATGGCGGCTATGTGATCGGCGTCGAAGGCGTGCCGCATGCCGAGGGTGTAGGCGGTGACACCGAGGCCCACACCGAAGACCTTGGAGTCCACGGTGTAGTGGTTCGGGACGACCAGCAGGAAGAGCACGCCGAAGGCGACGACGTGCAGGGCGGCTATGACGGCCAGCAGGCCGGCGGTGCGCAGGGTGTCCTGGCGGCGCCAGCGGAAGGCGGGCAGGGTGCCGCCGGGGGATTCGGTGGACTTGGAAAGCACAGTCATCGGGGTTGAACGCTCCAGCACCTCGTGGATCATTTCGAGATGCCGTGGCCGGTCTCCTGGCTTACGGGTCCATTCGCGCCCGCCCCTGCCTTCCCGGCAGCCGGCTGCGGCCAGTGGCTCCGCGCGCCCGGGGCGCGCGGAACGGGACGGTCACTCCCCGATCACAGTGGCGAGGGCCGCTCCGGAATGGGACCACGAGGATCCGTCACCGGTCTTCCCGAACACCACGGCCCGGCCACTTTAACTCCTGGCCCCCGAAACACCGCTCCCCGTCGGCTGCCTCCTGCCACCACCGCTCGACCGCGCCCTGGTCCATGGCCGCCCAGTCGGGGGTGGCCTGGACCTGCGCCCGGCCCAGTCGCCGGGCGAGATCGACGACGGCCCGGCCGCCGGCCGAGCGCTCGGCGTCGTACGCCCCTACCGCCTCCTCCCACGTCCCGGCCGAGCGCAGACACCGCTCCAGGACCGTGGCGTCCTGCAGGGCCTTGACGGCGCCGCTGCCCACATGAGGGCGGGCCACGGCGGCCGCATCACCGGTGAGGACGAGCCGGCCCTCGCCGTAGTGCGGCACGGCGAGGTCGTACAGGGGCTGGACGAAGGCCTCGGCCCTGGGGGTGAGCCGCACGAATTCCTGCCAGTACGGCGGGAAGTGCCGCTCGACGAGGGCGGCATGATGCGCGATCAGCTCGTCGGTCACACTGCCGGGCGGCAGGCTCGTCGGATCCTTCAGCGCCGCGGCGGCCGACGGCGGCGGGGCGGTGTAGAAGACCCAGTTGGCGGAGGTGCCGACGCCGTGGGGGCCGGGGATACGGTAGGCGATCATGTGGCCGCCGGGGAAGGTGACGGTCGCCGCCTCGTCCTCGGCCCAGGCGGTGCGCGGGCCGGGCAGCGCCTCGGCGGGCACGGTGCCGCGCCAGGCCAGATAGCCGGCGTAGACGGGCGCAGTGGCGGCGCGCGTGGCCGCCCGTACGACCGATCGGTAGCCGTCCGCGCCGACGACGAGGTCGAAACGCTCCTCGCGCCCGTCGGCGAGGCGCAGCCCCACCCCGTGCGGCCCGGGGACGACCTGCTCGACGGCCGCGCCCTGCCGGTAGTCGACGGATGCCGGGACGCGGGTACGTAACTCCCGCCACAGCGAGCCCCAGTTGTACGAGCGGAACGGAAACGGCAGCTGGGCCAGCCGCCGTCCGGCGCGGTCACCGCCGTCCCGGGTGAGCCAGGTGCGCCTGGTCAGCCGCACCCAGGGCATGGTGGCGTCGATGTAGCCGGCCGCCTCCAGCTCGGCGTAGCGCTCATCGCGGACGGCGAGGCCCACGCCCCGGTCCTGGAGCCCGCCGGGGGCCCGCTCGTAGATCACGACCTCATCGGCGCCCGCGCGGGCCGCGGCGAGCGCGGCGGCGCATCCCGCGATGCTGCCGCCCACTACGGCCACTCTTCCACCGTGCATTGTCTGCTCCCTCGTCCTCTTCGTTCTTCGCTGTTCGTTCTTGCTCTTCGTTCTTGCTCTTCGTGCACAGATCTTGACTGCCCGTCGGGCGTGGCGCCAGAGTCGCCGACACCCCGCAGGTAATGGACGCGTCAGGCAGGCCGGTGTACGAGTGCAGTGGACGAACGAGAAGGGGCTGACGCCATGACAGATTCGGCAGGCACGCAGCACGTGTCCGAGGAGCCGGTGGTGCCCGGCCAGCGGGGCGCGTTCGTGCGCCGCATCGGGCTGTTCCAGGCCACCGCCATCAACATGAGCCAGATGTGCGGCATCGGGCCCTTCGTGACCATCCCCCTGATGGTGGCCTCCTTCGGCGGTCCGCAGGCGGTCATCGGCTTCGTGGCCGGCGCGCTCCTGGCCCTGGCGGACGGGCTGATCTGGGCGGAGCTGGGGGCCGCGATGCCGAGGGCGGGCGGCAGCTATGTGTACCTGCGGCAGGCGTACCAGTACCGGACGGGCAAGCTGGTGCCGTTCCTGTTCGTCTGGACGGCGATGCTCTTCATCCCGATCGGCATGTCCACGGGAATCATCGGCTTCGTGCAGTACCTGGGCTACCTCTGGCCGGGCATGGGGCAGACGCAGGGCGATCTGACGGGGCTGGCCGTCATCGCCCTCATCATCCTGCTGCTGTGGCGGCGGGTCGACCACATCGCACGGATCACGGCTGTGCTGTGGTGCGTCATGCTGGCCTCGGTCACGCTCGTCATCGTCGCCGCCTTCACCCACTTCAGCCCGGACCGGGCCTTCACCTACCCCGACCACGCCTTCGAGGTGACCACCCATCACTTCTGGATCGGCTTCGCCGCGGGCCTGACGATCGGCATCTACGACTACCTGGGCTACAACACCGTCGCCTACCTCGGCGCGGAGATCAAGGATCCCGGGCGCACGCTGCCGCGCGCGATCGTCTACTCCATCCTCGGCATCATGGGCATCTATCTGCTGCTGCAGATCGGCACCCTGGGCGTGATCGACTGGAGGCAGATGCTCGACCCCGGATCGGCGGCCCACTCCTCCGTCGCCTCCGCCGTGCTGGAGGAGGCCTGGGGCAAGGGCGCCGCGAACACCGTCACGGTGCTGATCCTCGTCACGGCCGTCGCCTCGGTCTTCACCGGGCTGCTGGGCGGCTCCCGGGCGCCGTACGACGCCGCCCGCGAGAAGGTCTTCTTCCGCCCGTACGCCAAGCTGCACCCACGCCACGGCTTCCCGGTACTGGGGCTGGCCACGATGGGGGTGCTCACCGCCGTCGGCTTCCTGATCGGCCGTCATACCGACCTGGCCACGCTCATCCAGCTGCTGACCGCCGTGATGGTGATCGTGCAGGCGCTGGCGCAGGTACTGGCACTGTCCGTGCTGCGCCGGCGCCAGCCGGGGCTGCGGCGGCCGTACCGCGTGTGGCTGCATCCGCTGCCGAGCGTGGTGGCCCTGACGGGCTGGCTCGTCATCTACGGCTACTCGGACAAGAGCTCGCCCGGACGGCACCCGATCGAGTGGTCGCTGGTCTGGGTGGCGGCGGGCTGTGTGGCCTTCGTGCTCTGGGCGGCGTACGAGAAGGTCTGGCCCTTCGGGCCGCGGGAGATCAGCGAGGAGTTCCTCCACACCCCCGATCCCGGCACCGGCCTCGATGCCCCCGACGAGCCGGGAACGGGGCCCGACGCCGACCCGGACACCAGGAAGCCGACACCGGCCTGACGGCCCGTCCGGAAACCCGGCCGCCCGGACCGGGCTCCGGTGGCCCGGCCGAACGGTGATAAAACGGCACTCATGCCCGTGACCACTGTCCCTCCCCCGCCCGTTCCCACCGGCCAGCCGCGCAAGCTGCTCTGGCACCGCCTGATATTCGGGCTCTGGTACCGGCCCGTCGAAGTGCTCGACGAGGCACGGGACCGGAGCGTCTGGGGGGCGGCCGCGTTCGTCTCCCTGCTGTGCGGGGCGCTGGGGACGCTGGCCAAGGACTCCTTCTGGGGGCAGTGGGGGGTCAGTCCCGTGCTGGCGCTGGAGGCGATGGCCATCGGCTCCGCGGTGATGATGCTCGCCAGTGTGCTGCTGGGCACCGCCACCCACGCCATCGCTCGCCGCCTGGGGGGCAACGGCAGGTTCGGGCCCACCGCGAGCCTGTTCGTCGTCATCTTCTGGGCGAGCGACCTGCCCCGGCTGGCCCTGGACACCTGGCTGCCGGCCGGCTCGGCGCCGGTGCGCGCCGCCGCCTCGGTGACGGCCGCGTTCGGCTGCGCCCTGGCCACCTTGCTGATCCGCGGACAGCACCACCTGCCGACCCACAAGGCCGCGGCGTCCGTGAGCGTCCAGATGCTGGCGGCGGTGGTCCTGCTGAAGTTCCCGCCCGGCAGCGGCTGAGCGCACGGACGGCGGCTGGACGGCAGCGGACGACAAAGGCCCGCCCGGTGCGACGGGGGATGCACACCGGGCGGGCTCGAGGACAGTTCTACCGCATCAAGGATGGGTTATGCATCAAAAACCTGTTCGGCTTGTCGATTACCAGCGCACAGGGAGCGAAATCAGGCCACGTGCCCTGATAGTGGGACGCCAGGCCAGGGAGTCTCTCGGAGCGTCGAGTTCCAGATTTCCGAAGCGCTCCAGCAGCGCGGCGAGCGCCGTCTCCAGCTCCATCCGGGCCAGCGGCGCGCCCAGGCAGTAGTGGATTCCATGCCCGAGCGCGAGGTGCCCCGACCGCTCCCGGTGCAGGTCAAGGCGGTCCGGGTGCGGGAAATGGCGCGGATCGCGGTTGGCGGAGGCCACGGACAACAGCACTGTCTCGCCGGCCGGAACCGTCACTCCACCGATCTCCACGTCCTCCAGCGGGAAGCGGCGGATCGCCAGCGGAGCCGGCCCGTCCCACCGGCTGAGCTCCTCCACGGCCGTTCCGAGTCCGTCCGGATTCTTTCGCAGCTCGCGCAGCAGCCCGGGCCGGTCCAGCAGGGCGAGGA
The DNA here is from genome assembly GCF_040638465.1 of Streptomyces sp. NPDC026206. Classification (NCBI taxonomy): domain Bacteria; kingdom Bacillati; phylum Actinomycetota; class Actinomycetes; order Kitasatosporales; family Streptomycetaceae; genus Streptomyces; species Streptomyces sp. NPDC026206. Next base: position 94,785 of record NZ_JBEZYL010000010.1, on the reverse strand, counting down.
CGGAGTTGGCGATGAGGTGGACCGTGTTCTCGTAGCCGGCGAAGAGGATGAGGAAGGCCAGCGAGGTCAGCTCGTCCCGGGACAGGGTGTCCCCGCCGTCCTCCGCCGCGATCAGATCGGAGAGCAGATCGTCGCCGGGATCGGCCCGCTTGCTCTCGATGAGCCCGCCGAGGAAGCCCATCATGCTGCCGACGGCTTCCTTCATCAGGTGCGGCCGCTCGCGGTCCGGGGTGATCAGGGCGTCGGTCCACACCCGGAAGTCGCGCCGGTCGCCCTGCGGGATGCCGAGCAGATCACAGATGACGATGATCGGCAGCGGACCCGCGTACGCCGCGAGCAGGTCCGCACGCCCGTCCGGCTCGACGGCGTCCAGGAGTTCGTCGGCGATCGCGCGCACCGGCGCACGCAGCTTCTCCACCCGGCCGGGCGTGAACGCCTTCACCACCAGGCGGCGGACCCGCGTGTGGTCGGGCGGGTCCATGTTGAGCAGGTTGGCGTCCAGCGCCGGGGGCAGCGAGAAGCCGCTGTAGTTGCCGGGAAGGGCATTGCGCCTGTCCAGGGAGAGCCGCGGATCGGCGAGCCCCTTGCGTACGTCCTCGTAGCGGGTGACCAGCCAGGCGGGCCTGCCGTCGGGGCCGGTGACGCGGTGCACGGGGCCGGCCTCGCGGAGCTTCTCGTAGGTGCCGTACGGGTCTTCGATCAGCGCGTTGGTGTCGATGGGCTGCATGTCACCCGACTCTAAGGGGGCCGTGGGTGCGGGTCGTTCGCACGGGCGGCGCCGGGTTCCCGCGGATCGACGATCCGCGGGAACCCGGCGCCGGCCTGTGTCGCAGGCGGCCTTGACCCCCGTCCAGGGCCGCCTCGTCCGGGCCGCGCGCCGTCAGGAACGGCGTGCCGCGCTGATCTCTCTCAGCTCGGTGAGCACGGCGTCCACCACCGGGTCGTGGTAGACGTCCGCGACGCGTGCCAAGTGCTCGTGCTCCTCGGCCGGGTCGGCGCTGACGGTCATCACCACGCTGTCGGCGTGGGGCATCGGCACATGTCCGGTCTGCTGGTTCGCCAGGCCCCGGCGCAGGGCCGCGGCCTCGACCACGGCGGCGAGCCGGTGCTCGTCGAAGGAGGCGGCGGCCGCCTTCCGCCGGGCGATGTCCAGGGCGGCGGGCTCGACATGACGCCGGACGCCGCGCTGGATGTCACGGATCTCCGCCATCTGCCGGTTGGCCCGCCACTCCAGGTCCGCGATGGGCCAGCGGTTCGTCCAGCGGGACTCGCCGATGGTGACCTCCGGGGCGTGGGCGGTGACCTCCCGCCACAGCGGCCCGAGCCGGCGCAGCCGGCGCCAGGCGGCGGCCCGGGGGCCGACGGCGGGCAGCGAGAACCCGAGCAGGACCAGCAGCGCCGCCACCGAAGCGCTCATCGGCGCCACCCCGTTGGACAGCCAGTACACGTCGTACCCGGTCCAGGTCAGCACGAAGCCGGCCAGCTTGCAGGCGCAGTACAGCAGGCCCAGCCAGCAGCCGGCGGCCAGCGTCCGAAGCCCCTTGGAGAGCCAGGACCTGCCCAGTTGGGTGGCGTAGCGCGGACACAGGGTGCCCAGCCCGGCGAGGCTGATGCCGAAGATGGCCAGGTACAGCATCAGGAAGGCGACCACACCGGGTGCGCCGGCGTAGGCGGTGCTGAAGTCGCGGGGGTGCTCGACGGCGTCGGGCCGCCCGAGGGCGAAGCACACGATCGCCGTGGTCCAGGCCACCGCCAGGGCGCCCACGGCCCACCGGGAGCGGACGGCCGCACGGGCGTGGGCCGTCTCGTCGCCCCTGCTGGTCCAGCGCAGCAGCAGTACGGTCGCCCCCGACGCGAACAGCACGACGGCCGAGTAGAGGAAGACCATCGCCAGGTTCGCCACGCCGGTCAGCCGGTCGAAGGCGCGGTAGACGCTGGGCGCGGAGAACAGGAAGACCACGGGCACGCCCGAGGTCATCAGGGCGGTCAGTCCCAGGTCCGTGTTGTCCCGGTCGCGGAACCATGCGCGGGCCTTGTAGCCGACGATGGCCCAGGCGATGGCGCTGAACGCCAGGTAGAGGAGGTCAAACACCGGCGTCGCCCCCTGCCCCCGCCTCGGGGCCCGCGCCGCCGCCGTCCTCGCGCCGCATCCTGCTGCGTACGTGCTGCAGCGCCGGCCCGAGCGAGGCGGCGAGCTCGGCGGCGTCGCCCGTCAGCGGCAGGTCCTGACCCGGCGGCGGGGGCACCACCTTCGCCATGAGGAGGGTGCCCAGGATCTCCGTCTCGCGCTCGGTGAGGTTGTCGTAGCAGTGGTGGCGCGCCAGACCCATGCTCAGGCCCATGCGCCGCATGGCGGTGGCCACGTCGACCGAGGGCGTCCACACCTTCAGGGCGTCCTCGGTGACGGCGGGGTCCTGGTCGTGGCCCAGCAGCAGGTGGCCGATCTCGTGCAGCACGATGTGGACCTGGTGCCAGGGCGAGGTCTTCTGCTCGTAGACGACCCAGAACGCCTCGTCGGTGGTGGCCGTCATGCCCGAGACGACACCGTCCAGGCTCATCGGCACCAGGTGGATGGGCCGGCCGACGCGGCGGGCGACGGCATCGCACATGCCGCGCAGATCGGTCGATGAGGGCAGCGCGAGCTCCGCGATGAGCTGCTTGCAGCGCCGGCGTATCCGCCCCACCCGCATGCTTGCACCGTCCTCGTCCTCGGTACGCCGCCAGTAAGTGAAGAGCCGGTCCTCCGTCATGACGGTCACGGGCGCTCCTCACCACCCGCGTCGGGCGGGTCGGACGGAAGGTTCATCTGCTGCCGGAACTGGGAGATGATCGTGGTCAGGCTGTCCTGCACCTCCGGCGGCAGACCCACCGAACGCAGGGCGATCGCCCGGACGCGCTGGTCCCTCATGGCGACGAGGAAGCGGACCTCCTCCTCGACCCGGGCGGCCTGCGAGGCGGACAGGTCACCCATCAGATAGCCCACCGGCACGGCGAAGAACTTCGCCAGCGCCCGCAGGACGTCCGGACTGGGGTTGGCACGCTTGCCGTTGCGCAGCATCGACAGATACTGCTCGGTGAGGGTGACCCCGCCGTACTCCTCCCCCTGGCTGATCTCCTCGGCCACGTGCCCGTTGGTGTAGGGGGCACCGGGCGGGTGCATGTTCGCGAACAGGTAGTTGAGCCGCTGCGCGAGCGGGCTGCCCGCGTCACCCGCCGACCTGTCCCCCCCGACCGCCATCTGCCCCGTTCCTTCGCACCCTGTGTGTCACACGGCTTCCAGGCCTTTCACGGCCAGTTAAGTGCAGACCGGCCGCCAGAGGCATCCTGTCACGGGACGAACGCCGAGCACTAGTCCGCCGCCGTTACAGGCAGATCAAAGGACTTAACCGGGAGTTGAGGCGGCTCCGGGGCGGCGGCCGCTCGTCTACGGTGGGGGCTCGACGGAGAACGGGGCGAAGTGCCGGTAACAGTGCCGGCAAAGGGTTGCGGGGGCGGCGTGCAGCACGGTATAGGCGACGACAGCATGCGGAGCGGGGAGCGGGGAGCGGGGAGCGGGGAGCGGGGAGCGGGGAGCGGGGAGCGGGGAGCGGGGAGCGGGGAGCGGGGAGCGGGGAGCGCGGAGCGCGGAGCCCGGAGCCCGGAACCCGGAACCCGGAACCCGGGGAGCCCGGAGCCGGAAGCCGGGGAGCCCGAAGCCGGGGAGCCCGAAGCCCGGAACCGGGGGCCCGAAGCCCGGAACCGGAAGCCGGGATCGGCCGTGGCGGAACCCGGACCGACCGTGGCAGGAAGCCGGACCGACCGTGGCAGGAGCCGGGATCGACCGGGGCAGGAGCCCGGACCGACCGTGGCAAGAACCGGGATCGGCCGTGGCGGAACCCGGACCGACCGTGGCAGGAACCCGGACCGACCGGGGCGGAAGCCCGGACGGACCGGGGCGGAGTCGGAAGCCCGGATCGGCGGATCTGCTGTGGCGGGGGATTTGCGGGTGCCGGTCGGGGCGGACGCCTCGCGGTGGCGGACGTTCGAGGGCGGCCGGGTGCTCGTCGCGGCGGCTCGTACCGTCACCTCGACCGTCCGCCTGCTGGAGGTGCTCCCCGCACTCCTGCGATCCGACCCGCGCGTCGACGTCGTCTTCGCCTTCGACCCCTCCTCCGCCTTCGACGACGGCGTCCATGACCTCCTGCGCTCGGCCGGGGTGCGGATCATGCCGTGGGACCAACTGTCCCGCGTCACCTGCCACCTCGTCGTCTCGGCGAGCGAGAACATCGACCTGACCGGCATGGGCGCCGGCTGCCCCGTGCTCGTACTGCCGCACGGCGTCGGGTTCCACAAGCTCGTGCCCGACTCGCGGGGCGAGGGGCGCAGGCTGTCCGGGGTCATGGACGACCCACGGGCCTGGCATGCCGTCTCGCACCCCGACCAGATCACCCAACTCGCCGGTCACCACCCGTCGCTGGCCTCCCGCACCCGTCTGATCGGCGACCCCTCCTACGACCGGATGCTGGCCTCGCGGCCGTTGCGCGCCCGCTACCGGGAGGCGCTGGGCGTCCCCGACGACCGGCGGCTGGTGCTGGTGACCTCCACGTGGGGGCGCCAGTCCCTGCTCGGCTCGGACCCGGGCCTGCCGGCCCGGCTGGCGGCCGGGTTGCCGCTCGACGAGTACCGCGTCGCCGCGGTCCTGCACCCCAACGTGTGGTTCGCGCACGGCCCCTGGCAGGTCCGGGCCGTCCAGGCCGCCGCCTTGGACGGCGGCCTGATGCTGATACCGCCGCACCGCGGCTGGCAGGCCGCCCTGGTCGCCGCGGACGCCGTGATCGGCGACCACGGCTCGGTGACCTTGTACGGGGCGGCGCTGGGCAGACCGCTGCTCCTCGCCGCGTTCGGCGAGGAGTCCGTGCCGGGCACGCCGATGGCGGAGCTGGGACACCTCGTGCCGCGCCTGGAGCCGTACGAGCCGTTCGGTGCGCAGCTGGAGCGGGCCGTGGCGGAGCATGACGCCGAGCGCGTGATGAAAGTGGCGGGCGGCGCCTTCGCCGAGCCGGGGTACGCGCTGGAGCGGCTGCGGTCGGCGGTGTACGAGCTGCTGAAGCTGGCCGAACCGGCTTCCGGGCCGCCTCCGCTGTACGCCTGCCCGCCGCCCGTGGCCGACGGCGGTGCCGTCACGGCGGCCTGGGTGAGCACAGCGGTCACCGCCGACGGCGTGAGCGTCGAGCGCCGCCCGGCGAGCGGCGCCCAACCGGAGGAGGGGGCCATGGAGTTCTGCCACCTCTCCTGCGACGAGTCCGAACAGGACCTGCGGCTGCTCGGCAGCGCGTCAGTGATCACTTCCGGTGTGCGGCACGGATCGGCCGCGACCGCCGTGCGCTGGGCCCGTTCCACGCTCGCCGCCTGGCCGGGCAGCCGCCTCGTCACGGCGCCGGTGCCGGGCGGTTGTGTGTCCGTCCTGCGCGACGGCCGTGTCGTGGAGTCGACCGCGACGGGCCCGCCGGCCGATGCCGCCCTGCACGCGGCCGTCGTCTACGCTCACCTGCGCGCGGGCCGCCCCCTGACCGGGACGCCGACCCTGCGTGCGGGACGGCGTGGGGAGGACGTGGCGCTCAGGGAACGGAACAGGGAACGGAATTCAGCCCACCGCTAGCCGTCGCCCAGCCCCTCCAGGCGCTCCCGCACCTCCTCCGCCCGCGGGCTCCCGTCCTGCTGGAGCAGCTCCACGGCCCTGGTCAAGTGACGGCGGACCGCCGCAGGCTCGCCCGCACGCACGGCGAGATCCGCCAGCGCCTCCCGCACCTGGGCCTCGTAGAACGAGGCGCGCTGCTCCCGCAGCATCTCCGCCGCGCGCCCGAGCGCCCGTACGGCGTCCTCCGTGCGGCCCAGGTGGTCGTGCGCCATGCCCATGGCCGCCAGGGCGCGGCCCGCCATGCGCTGGTCGCCGAGGCTGATGAGCCTGCCGCAGGCGTCCGTCAGCGTCTCCAGGGCGAGCTCGTGCTCGCCGGTGGCGTCCTGGGTGCAGCCGGTGAAGTAGCGGACGAGGGCGACGCCACGCCACTCGCCGGCCCGCGTGTTCAGGCCGAGAGCCTCCCCGTACTGGGCCAGTGCGCGGGACGGTTCGAAGAGGTCCCAGTAACGGGCGGAGAACTCCCGCACCGAGGCGCGCAGCACCAGGTGGTCGGTGGCGTCGGCCAGGCCGAGGGCCAGGTCGAGCTCCCGGCGGGCGCGGCCGGGGAGGCCGATGTCCATCAGGGGCCGGGAGAGCAGGCTGCGGAGCCTGGCTTCCATGGCCCGGTCCCGCAGACGGGCGGCGGCGTCGGCGCCGAGGGTGCCGGTGTCGATCCAGTCGGTGAGGTGACGGTGGTTGAGGTAGAGGGCGGTGAGGGCTTCGGCGAGCTGTGCCGCCTGCTCGTCGAGGCCCTGGCCGACGGCCGTGCGCAGCACGGCGACGGCGTTGTGCCGCTCCGCCTCCAGCCAGTTCAGCGCCGCGTTGCGGGCGTCGGTGCCGGCGAAGGGGTCCTCGTGGGCGTCGAGCAGCCGGCCGTGGTCGGTGACGCGCAGCCGGTTTCCCATCACGGCCCGGTCGGCGAAGGCGGCCCGTACGACGTAGTGGCCGACGACGCGGCGTGCTGCGCCGGCCCGTTCGGCCCCGGTCTCGCCGCCGTCGCCTTCCGCAAGGGAACGGGCGTGCAGCCGTACGAGGTCGTGGAGGCTGTAGCGGCCCGTCGGCTTGCCGTGGACGATCTCCTCCTCCAACAGGCTGGCGGAGTGCAGGTCCTCCAGCAGGCGGCGCACGGTGGGCTCGTCCCGGCCGTCCACGACGGCCGCGGTCTCCACGTGGAACGTACGACCGGGGAGGAGGCCGAGCCGGCGGTAGAGCACCAGGGCCTCCGGGGGCAGGTCACGGCAGGCCAGGGCGAGTGCGGCCGCCACACTGCGCCGGGAGTCGCCGGTGCCGACGGACAGCGCGGCCAGTCTGCTCTCCTCCGCCGCGAGCTCCTCGACGACCGCCGCGAGGCCGAGCCCCCGGCGGGCCGCGAGGCGGGCCCCGACGATCGTCAGCGCGAAGGGCAGGCCACCGCAGCACTCCACGAGCCGTTCAGCGGCCTCCGGTTCGGCTTCGACACGGTCCACGCCGCAGAACTTCGCGAGGAGTTCCCTGCCGTGCTCGGCACTGAGGGGTTCCAGAGGCATCGGGTGCGCACCGTCCAGGGAGAGCTCGTCGAGGCGCCGGTTGCTGGTGACCACGACCGCGCTGCCCGGCGCGGCGGGGACCAGCCCGAGGACCTGTGCGGGCTGGGTGACGTTCTCCAGCACCAGCAGGATGCGCCCGTGCTCGGCGGTCTTCCTGCGGTAGAGCGCGTTCAGCTCGGCGCCCGGGACGGACAGGTACCTCTCGGCCACCTCGAACGCGCCGCGCAGGACGTGAGTCTGTGCGCCGCGGACGTCGCCTCCGCCGGAGCGGCCGGACGGACGGCCGTCCCAACTGCCGCCGAGTTCGGCGAAGTCGACGTGGAGGACACCGCCGTCGTACCGGTCGCGCACGTCCTCCGCCCAGCGCCGGGCCGTGCTGCGCGCGCCGATGCCGGGCACGCCGCTGATGACACAGGTGCGCGGCGTACCGCTGCCCGCTCCGCACAGCCAGTCGTGGAGGGCGGCCAGTTCCTCGGTGCGGTTGACGAACCTGGGGGTACCCGGGGGCATTTCATAGAGGGGCTTCGGCGGTTCGGGGGCAGCCGGGGAGCGGCAGTCGTTGTAGACGATGTCCCCACCGGCCTGCAACACCTGGTGGGCGTTGCCCGTGAAGGCGTTGCCCGAGAAGGCGTTGCCCTCCGGGGTGCCCTCGCTCATCGAAGCGTCACATTGATGTCCCGGCCCTGGTAGAGGTTCCCGACCCTGGCGTTGCCCGACACCGTGTTGGTGACCGTGCTGTTGTCGACGGACAGGACGGTCCTCGCCTGCTCCTCCCACTGCCGGTACTCCGCCGTCAACGCCTCGTCCTGGAAGATGCCCCCGAACAACAGCGCGGCCAGCGCCTGGACCTCCTGCTGGTCACCCGGGTCGGCCGGCAGCGGCACGGGCGCACCGTCCTCCTCCCGGCCCCGCCTCAGGGCGCGCCGTGTGAGGTCCACGAGCGAGCCCCAGACCTGACGTCCCGCTTCCGTCCCGACGGAGCCCGCGGCCGCCGTCACCGCGGTCGTGATCGCGTCGAGAGACACCGGATCGACCATCGCCAACTCCCCACCCTGTGACCGGACAGCCCGGACAACCCAACTCACTGGTGTCCACAGGCTACCGGCTGCCTCTGACAGCACTGTGCGGCGTTGTGGTGAATCCTGTCGCGTCGGCGTCTCGCCACTCGTATCCCGGCCGTAGGACGATGACACGCTCGCCTCGTACGTGCCGTTCATGCCGTTCGCGCACCAGAGAGGATTCGTTCATGCGCAGCAGACCCTTTGCCATACGCGGGTGTCTCACCGCCCTCTCCGTCGCCCTGCTGTCGGTGGCGACCGTCGCTCCCGCCTCGCCCGCCGCCCCCGCCCCATCCGTCACGTCCGCCGCGTCCGCCGACACCTACTGGACGCCGGACCGCATGCGTACCGCCCTGCCGGTCGCCGGCGCGCGCCGGGCGGGAGCGGCCGCGGCCGCGGCCGACGAGCCCGTACCGCCGAGCCACCCCTTCGACGGCCTGCCGCAAGTGGGGACGTTCTTCTGGACCGACGGCCAGAACCAGGGCCGCTTCTGCGGCGGCACCGTCGTCCGCAGCCCGCACCGCGATCTCGTCGTCAGTGCCGCCCACTGCCTGCGCTCGCCCGACCCGAAGAAGCAGCTGTCGTTCGTTCCGCAGTATCACGACGGCCTCAAGCCGCACGGCGTCTTCCCGGTCGAGCGCATCCACATCGACCAGCGGTACTACGACCTGGGCACCGCCGGCGGCGCGCGCTGGGACTACGCGGTCGTGCGGCTCGGCCGGCGCGCGGACGGGGCGAAGGTCCAGCGTGCCGTCGGCGGTTTCGACCTGGCGATCCGCCCGGGGTACGGCCATGAGGACGTACGGCTGATCGGCTACCCGGGAAGCAGCGACGCCACCTACCCCAAGCCGCTGGACTGCCGCTCCTCCACACACCGTTACACCAGTACGGACCCGCAGGCTCCGGGCGACTTCCTGGAGATCGCCTGCGCGGGCTATGTCGGCGGAACCTCGGGCGGGCCGTTCCTGGTGCGGGAATTCGGCGGCTACGCGCTGATCGGCGTCATCGGCGGCTATCACACCGGCGGCGACACCCCGGACATCTCCTACAGCTCCTACTTCACCGAGGATCTGCTGGAGCTGTACCTGCGGGCCGTGGACGGCGAACGGCCGGCGACGCGCTGAGCTGCCGGCGGCGGCACCCCGGGCTGTGCGGGGTGCCGCCGCGCGGCCGCCGGCTAGCGCCGGCGCGGGTGGCGGGTGAGGGTGTATCCGCCGACGGCCGCGAGCGCGCCCAGCACGGCGCCGCCCACGGTCCACGCCCAGCGGGAGGTGAACCAGCCGCCGTTCCAGCCACTGTCCGGCTCGGCGACGGCTGCCGCGTGCAGCGGCGCACCGAGCTCCCCGCCCTCGGCGCGTTCCCCGCCCACGTCCTCGGCGGTCGCCTCGGCCTCCGCCTTCACCGGCAGTCCGAGGTCGCGGTCGGGGGCGTCGACGACGGTGATCCGGATGTAGTAGGCGCCGGGCAGCGGGTCGTTGGCCCAGCGCTCGGACCAGGGGCGCACCGTGCGCAGGGTGCAGGTCAAGGTCACGGAGGCGTCCTGCTGTGCGGCCCGCTTCGTCTGCTCACCGGACGTGCAGGCCTGGCGCCGGCGCAGCCCGTCGAAGACGTCGAGCTGCCAGGTGGCGGAGCCGTGCCGCGCGGACGCCTCCGGCAGGGTCACCGTGGCCTTGGCCGTGGCCTTCTGCCCGGCCCCGGCCGGGAACTGCCAGTAGAGGTAGTCGCCGGTCGAGGCGTCGGCCGTCGCCTTGTGGCCCTGCTCGATGGCGGTGGCGGTGCGGAATGCGGTGCCCGCCTCGGTGGGCGCCTTCTCGTCCGCCGAGGCCATGGCGGCCGGGGCGAACAGGGCCGCGCCGGTGAGCAGCCCGGCCGTCACGGTCCGGGTCGTACGCTGTGCACGCATCAGTTCTCCCTCCACACCGCGACGCGCCAGCGGGCCAGCCAGCCCCACAGCAGCCCGGCGAGCAACCCGGTCACACCCAGGACGGCCAGCAGTACCCAGCCCCGGCCGAGCCCGAAGGCCGCCAGGTCGGAGGGGTTGTCGGGGGACTTCACCAGGTCGACGGCCAGCTCGACCGGAAGGCCGGGCTCGCGCTTGACGGAGGGGGGTGCGGAGAAGGAGTTGGAGACCTCCAGGCAGACCGTCCGCGGATTCTTGTCGTCCTTCTTCTCCCCGATGGGGTAGCGCAGTCCGGACGACATCACGTCCGTACGCCCGCTGCCGGCATCGCTGCCGCGCACGAGCTCCTGGCCGCCCTCGGTCACGGCGCGCAGCAGCACGCCGTAGTCACGGTCGACCGCGCGGTCCGCGCCGACGCTCACCGCGGCGCGCAGCTCCTGACCGGGCTTCACCTTCACGCGGTACCAGCGGTGCTCGGAGAACTTCTCCCGATCGGTCCAGATCCCGGCGCCGAGCTCGGGGGCCTTGGAGCACTCGCTCGCGCCCTCGGTGGGCTTCGGGGTCTCCACGGGCTTCTCGGCACGGCGTACGAGCTGCTTGATGCGGCCCGAGAGCTCGTCCTTGTGCTGCACGGAGGTGTACGTGCCGCCGGTGGCCTCGGCGATGCAGCTCAGCTGCTCACGCGTCTTGTCGTCGTGCGCCAGGCCGAGGGTGTCGACCGTCAGGTGCGTGCTCTTGGCTGCGAGTTCGCGTGCCACGTCGCACGGGTCGGGCATCCCGCAGGAGTCCTCACCGTCGGTGATGAGCACGATCCTGCGCGTACCGCCGTCCGTGCCCAGGTCCTGGTCCGCGCCCCGCAGCGCGTACCCGATGGGCGTCCAGCCCGTCGGCCGCAGCGTGGCCACGGCCGCCTTGGCCTCGGTCCGGTCCACCTTGCCGACGCGGTAGAGCTGCTTGCTGTCGCGGCAGCCGGTCTCCTTGTCGTCACCCGCGTAGTCGGCCCCGAGCGTACGGATGCCGAGCCGCACCCCGTCCGGCACCGCGTCGATGACCTCGTTGAACGCCTGCTGCGCGGCCGCCATCCGCGACTCGCCGTCCACGTCCCGGGCACGCATCGAGCCGCTGACGTCCAGCACCAGCTCGACCTTGGGGGAATTCTTCGGGGGGCCGTCGGCGGCGCTCGCCGGCACGATGCCCCCGGCCAGGGCGGCGAGCAGGGCACAGACGCCCGCCGCCAGCCGTTTTGTGATGATCATCCGCAGATCCTAGTGACGGACGGACGGCGACCCCAAAAAGCGGGATGTCAGCGTCCGGTACGTCCCCGGCCGGGCACTCGGTGCACGTGCCGTCCCGGCCGGGCGGTGCTCCCCACCACCCGGCCGGGACCGGCCGGGCTCAGTCCTCCCCGCCCTCCAGCTCGCCTTCCGTCTCCAGGAAGGCCTGCCGCAGGGCGTCCAGGGTCTCCGCGTCCGGCTTGGCCCACATGCCGCGGCTCTCGGCCTCCAGGAGGCGCTCGGAGATGCCGTGCAGGGCCCAGGGGTTGGCCTGCTGGAGGAAGGCGCGGTTCTCGGCGTCGAGGACGTAGGTCTGGGCGAGCTTGTCATACATCCAGTCGGGCACGACGCCGGTGGTGGCGTCGTAGCCGAACAGGTAGTCCACCGTGGCGGCGAGTTCGAAGGCGCCCTTGTAGCCGTGGCGGCGCATGGCCTCGATCCAGCGGGGGTTGATCACGCGCGCGCGAAAGACGCGGGAGGTCTCCTCGACGAGGGTGCGGGTGCGGACCGTCTCGGGGCGGGTCGAGTCGCCGATGTAGGCCGCGGGGGCCTTGCCCTTGAGGGCCTTGACCGTGGCGACCATGCCGCCGTGGTACTGGAAGTAGTCGTCGGAGTCGGCGATGTCGTGCTCGCGCGTGTCGGTGTTCTTCGCCGCGACCGCGATGCGCTTGTAGGCGGTCTCCATCTCCTCCCGGGCCGGGCAGCCCTCGAGGCCACGGCCGTAGGCGTAGCCACCCCAGACGGTGTAGACCTCGGCGAGGTCGGCGTCGGTGCGCCAGTCGCGGCTGTCGATGAGCTGGAGCAGGCCGGCGCCGTACGTGCCCGGGCGGGAGCCGAAGATGCGGGTGGTGGCGCGGCGTTCGTCGCCGTGGGCGGCGAGGTCGGCCTGGGTGTGGGCGCGGATGTGGTTCTGCTCGGCCGGCTCGTCCAGGGAGGCGACGAGTCGTACCGCGTCGTCGAGGAGGCCGATGACGTGCGGGAAGGCGTCCCGGAAGAAGCCACTGATGCGCAGGGTCACATCGATGCGGGGACGGCCGAGCTCCTGCAAGGAGATGGGCTCCAGGCCGTTGACGCGCCTGGAGGCGTCGTCCCACACCGGGCGGACACCCAGCAGCGCCAGCGCCTCCGCCACGTCGTCGCCCGCCGTGCGCATCGCGCTCGTGCCCCACAGGGACAGACCCACCGACTCCGGCCAGTCGCCGTTGTCGGTGCGGTAGCGCTCCAGGAGGGAGTCCGCCAGGGCCTGGCCGGTCTCCCAGGCGAGGCGGCTGGGGACGGCCTTGGGGTCGACGGAGTAGAAGTTGCGGCCGGTCGGCAGGACGTTGACCAGGCCGCGGAGCGGGGACCCGGAGGGGCCCGCCGGGACGAAGCCGCCCGCGAGGGCGTGCACGGCGTGGTCGATCTCGTCGGTGGTGCGGGCCAGGCGCGGGACGACCTCGCGGGCGGCGAAGTCGAGGATGGCGGCGACCCCTTCGGGCTGACCCTCGGCGGCCTCGTCCACCGCGGCCGGGTCCCAGCCCGCGTCCTCCATCGCCTGGACGAGGGCGCGGGCCTTGGCCTCCGCCTCGTCCGCACCGGTGCGGGTGGCGGCCGACTCGTCGAGGCCGAGGGCCTCGCGCAGGCCGGGCAGGGCGGCGGTGCCGCCCCAGATCTGACGGGCGCGCAGGATCGACAGGACGAGGTTGACGCGCTCCGGGCCGGTGGGGGCGCCGCCGAGGACGTGCAGGCCGTCGCGGATCTGGGCGTCCTTGACCTCGCACAGCCAGCCGTCGACGTGGAGCAGGAAGTCGTCGAAGCCGTCGTCGTCCGGGCGGTCCTCGAGCCCGAGGTCGTGGTCGAGCTTGGCGGCCTGGATCAGGGTCCAGATCTGGGCGCGGATGGCGGGCAGCTTGGCCGGGTCCATCGCGGAGATGGCGGCGTACTCGTCGAGGAGCTGCTCCAGGCGCGTGATGTCGCCGTAGGACTCGGCGCGGGCCATCGGCGGCACGAGGTGGTCGACGAGCGTGGCGTGGGCGCGGCGCTTGGCCTGGGTGCCCTCACCGGGGTCGTTGACGAGGAAGGGGTAGACCAGCGGCAGGTCGCCGAGGGCGGCGTCGGGGCCGCAGGCGGCGGACAGGCCGGCGTTCTTGCCGGGCAGCCATTCCAGGTTTCCGTGCTTGCCGAGGTGGACCATCGCGTCGGCGCCGAACCCGCCGTCCTCGCGGGAGGCGGCGATCCAGCGGTAGGCGGCGAGGTAGTGGTGCGAGGGCGGCAGGTCGGGGTCGTGGTAGATGGCGATGGGGTTCTCGCCGAAGCCGCGCGGCGGCTGGATGAGGATGAGGAGGTTGCCGCGGCGCAGGGCCGCCAGCACGATGTCCCCCTCGGGGTTGCGGCTGCGGTCGAGGAACATCTCGCCCGGCGGCGGCCCCCAGTGCTCCTCGACGGACTCGCGCAGCTCCTGCGGCAGCTGCCCGTACCAGCGCCGGTAGTCGGCGGCGGGAATGCGGACGGGATTGCGGGCGAGCTGCTCCTCGGTGAGCCACTCCTGGTCGTGGCCGCCGGCCTCGATGAGGGCGTAGATCAGCTCGTCGCCGTCGCCGGACTTCAGGCCGGGGACCTCTTCGGTGCCGAAGTCGTACCCGTCTTCGCGCAGGCGCCGCAGCAGGGCCACGGCACTGGCGGGGGTGTCGAGACCGACGGCGTTGCCGATGCGGGAGTGCTTGGTGGGGTAGGCGGAGAGGACGAGCGCGATGCGCTTGTCGGCGGCCGGGATGTGGCGCAGCCGGGCGTGGCGTACGGCGATGCCGGCGACGCGGGCGGCGCGCTCGGGGTCGGCGACGTAGGCGGGCAGGCCGTCCTCGTCGACCTCCTTGAAGGAGAACGGGACGGTGATGATGCGGCCGTCGAACTCGGGAACGGCGACCTGGGTGGCGGCGTCGAGCGGCGAGAGGCCCTCGTCGCTCTCCTCCCAGGCGCTGCGCGGTCCGGTCAGGCACAGGGCCTGCAGGATCGGCACGTCGAGGCCGGCGAGGGCGCCGGCGTCCCAGGACTCGTCGTCGCCGCCCGCGGAGGCCTCGGCCGGGCGGGTGCCGCCGGCGGCGAGGACGGTGGTGACGACGGCGTCGGCCGCGCCGAGGGCCTCGATCAGCTCCGGCTCGGGAGCGCGCAGCGAGGCGACGTACAGCGGCAGGGCACGCCCGCCGGCCCTCTCGATCTGCTCGCACAGGGTGTCGACGAAGCCGGTGTTGCCGCTCATGTGGTGGGCGCGGTAGTAGAGCACGGCGACGAGCGGACCGCAGGCGCCCGGCGCGGGCGTGCGCTCCAGGTGGCCCCAGGTGGGGGCGGCGGCCGGGGGCTCGAAGCCATGGCCGGTGAGCAGCACGGTGTCGCTGAGGAAGCGGGCGAGCTGTTCGAGGTTGGCGGGGCCGCCGTGGGCGAGGTAGGCGTGGGCCTCGGCGGCGATGCCGATGGGGACGGTCGAGGCCTCCATCAGCTGGGCATCGGGGGCCTGTTCGCCGGTGAGGACGACGACGGGGCGGTCCTGGGCGAGCAGCAGGTCGAGCCCCTCCTGCCAGGCGCGGATGCCGCCGAGGAGCCGTACGACGACGAGGTCGGTGCCCTCCAGGAGCGCCGGCAGGTCGTCGAGCGCGAGCCGGGCGGGGTTCGCGAGCCGGTAGGGAACCGGACCCCGATGAGCAGCAGCCGCGCGGGCGCTGAGCAGGTCGGTGTCGGACGTCGACAGGAGAAGGATCACGCGGCGCTCCCGAGTGCTTCGAGGGTCGCCCGGAGTGCGCGGGGCCGGAATGTGCGCATGCGGCGGCAGGCCTTCCTCGGGGTCCGCGCCCCGGGCGGTTGGAGGACGGCGGGAGTTCCTGACTCGCGCGGCATCGCTGCCGTGCTCACAGTGGCGGGACCGCGCCGGAGTCTCACCGGCTTCCTCCCCTGACGCCGTCGCTGGCGTATGGCGGGCCGGAATCCCATGGAGACTGCCCACCTGGTGAGCATAGTAAGCGCTGGTGATCCGGTACGGGACGGTGCACCGGGCGTGAGCGTCGGTATGCTCGCCGCCATGCCTGTGCCCCCCACATCTCCCGCGGACCGGGACGAGACGTGCCGAACCGGCGCGACCGTGCGCGACCGCGTCGACGCGTGCCCCGGTGCGCTGCGGCTGCACGCCGCCGACGACGGGGCGCTGGCCCGCATCCGGGTGCCGGCCGGGTTGCTGACAGCACGTCAGGCCATGGTCCTGGCGGACATCGCCGACGGGCTCGGG
The DNA here is from genome assembly GCF_040638465.1 of Streptomyces sp. NPDC026206. Classification (NCBI taxonomy): domain Bacteria; kingdom Bacillati; phylum Actinomycetota; class Actinomycetes; order Kitasatosporales; family Streptomycetaceae; genus Streptomyces; species Streptomyces sp. NPDC026206. Next base: position 79,119 of record NZ_JBEZYL010000010.1, on the reverse strand, counting down.
GACGGGAATCTCGACATCACCTCGCGCGGCAATCTGCAGATCCGCGGCCTCCCGGAAGGCTGCGGCGGCGAGTTGGGCGGGCGGTTGCGCGCGGCGGGGCTGCTGCCGTCGGACCGGTACGAACGGGCGCGCAACGTGGTGGCGTCCCCGCTGTGCGGACTGGACGGGCGGCAGCCCGGGGACGCGGGGGGCGCGCGTACGGCGGGAGGCGCGCGCGGCGACGTCCAGGCCTGGGCGCGAGCTCTGGACGCGCTTCTGTGCGCCGACAGCGATGACGAGGGCGGCGGCGCGGGCGGAGACGCCACCCCCCTCGACGGCCATCGCAGCGACAGCACAGCCGACTTGTCGGGTTTGTCGGGCAGATTTCTCTTCGGTCTCGACGACGGACGCGGCGACATCGTGGCCCTCGGCCCCGATGTGACATTGATCGCAGGCGAGGACGGGCGCAACGCCCTGCTGTGCTTCGGCACCGACAGCGCGGAGGGCGCGCTGCGCATCGCCGCCGCCGACGCACCGCACGCGGCCCTGCTGGCCGCACGGGAGTTCCTCGCGGCGCGGCGCGAGAGCGGCAGCAGGGCCTGGCGCGTGCGCGACCTGGCCCCCGGACAGCGGCCGGGCCCCGGCCGGTTGGCCGAGCGGCTGGCTGCCGCCGGCATCGCCTGCACGCTCGTGCACCCGGCCGCGCCGCCTGTCGGCACCCCGCCGCCCCTGGGCCCGGTCCACGGCAACGACGGCCGCTGGGCCCTGTCGGTGGCCGCCCCCCTGGGGCGGCTCACCACCGGCCAGTGGCGGCTCCTGGCCCGTACCGCCGACCGGGACGGCGACGGCGAACTGCGTGTGACACCCTGGCGCGGCATCGTCGTCCCGGGCCTGACCGCCCGCTCGGCCGCGGACCGCCTCGCGGCGCTCGCGGACGCGGGCCTGGTCACGTCACCCGGGTCCGCCTGGCACCACGCGGGCGCCTGCACGGGCCGCCCCGGCTGCGCGAAGTCGCTGGCGGACGTACGGGCCGATGCGGCCGCCTGCCTCACCGGGGTGCGCCCTGGCGGCACCGGTCAGCTGCCGGTGTACTGGTCCGGGTGCGAACGGCGCTGCGGACACCCGGCGGGCGGCCGGTGGGTGGACGTGCTGGCGACCGGCGACGGCTACCGGGTCACGGTACGGAACGGGGCACAGGACGAGACGGTACGAACGGTGACAGCGGAACAACTCGCCGGCACGGTGGCGAAGGCACGCACGACAGCGACAACACCCCGCACGACATGAACGACGAAGGCGACGAAAGCACAGTGTTCGACTACGAAAAGGACGGCGCGTCCATCTACCGCCAGTCCTTCGCCACCATCCGCGCCGAGGCCGACCTCGGCGGACTGCCGCCGGACGTCGGTCAGGTCGCGGTACGCATGATCCACGCCTGCGGGATGACCGATCTCGTACCGGACCTGGCCTACTCCCCGCAGGTCGTGGCCCGGGCGCGTGAGGCGCTGCGCGCCGGGGCGCCGGTCCTGTGCGACGCGAACATGGTCGCCAGCGGCGTCACCCGCAAGCGGCTGCCCGCCGGCAACGAGGTGCTGTGCACCCTCGCCGACCCTGCGGTCCCCGAGCTGGCCGCCCGCATGGGCACCACCCGCAGCGCGGCCGCGCTGGAGCTGTGGCGCGAGAAGCTGGACGGCGCGGTGGTGGCGGTCGGCAACGCGCCCACCGCGCTGTTCCGTCTGCTGGAGATGGTGGCCGAGGGGGCGCCACGCCCGGCCGCGGTCATCGGGATCCCGGTGGGCTTCATCGGCGCCGCCGAGTCGAAGGATGCGCTGGCGGACAGCCCGCTGGGGCTGGAGTACCTGGTGGTGCGGGGCCGGCGCGGCGGCAGCGCGATGGCCGCGGCCGCGATCAACGCGATAGCGAGCGAGGAAGAGTGAGCGAGCAGCCTTTGACGACGGAGCGCCCGACGGGCCGGTTGTACGGGGTGGGGCTCGGCCCCGGCGACCCGTCGCTGATGACCGTACGCGCCGTCGAGGTCATCACCTCGGCCGACGTCGTCGCCTACCACAGCGCCCGGCACGGCCGCAGCATCGCGCGCTCCATCGCCGAACGCCACCTGCGCCCCGGCCACATCGAGGAGCAGCTGGTCTACCCGGTCACGACGGAGACCACGGACCACCCCGGCGGGTACCGGGGCGCGATGGAGGAGTTCTACGAGGAGGCCGCGGCCCGGCTCGCCGCGCACCTGGACGCCGGGCGCACGGTGGCCGTGCTCGCCGAGGGCGACCCGCTCTTCTACAGCTCGTACATGCACATGCACAAGCGGCTCGCCGACCGCTATCCGACGGAGGTGGTCCCCGGGGTCACCTCGTTCAGCGCGGCGGCGGCCCGGCTGGGCGAGCCGCTGGTGGAGGGCGAGGAGGTGCTGACGATCCTGCCGGGCACGCTGCCCGAGGAGGAGCTGGCCGCGCGCCTGGCCTCGACCGACTCTGCCGTGGTGATGAAGCTCGGCCGTACGTTCCCGGCGGTGCGGGGCGCACTGGAGCGGGCGGGCCGGCTGGCGGAGGCCCGTTACGTCGAGCGCGCGACGATGAGCGGCGAGCGCACGGGCCGGGTCGCGGACGTGGACCCGGAGTCGGTGCCGTACTTCTCGGTGGCGGTGCTGCCGAGCCGCGTCGGCGCTCCTCCCGTCGCGCACCGGGGCGAGGTCGTCGTCGTGGGCCTCGGCCCGGCGGGCCCGCTGTGGCTGACGCCCGAGGCGCGGGGCGAGCTGGCGGCCGCGCAGGACGTGGTGGGCTACAGCACCTACGTGGACCGGGTGCCGGTACGGCCGGGCCAGCGCCGGCACGCGTCCGACAACAAGGTCGAGTCCGAACGCGCCGAGTTCGCGCTGGACCTCGCCCGGCAGGGGCGGCGGGTCGCCGTCGTCTCCTCCGGCGACCCGGGCGTCTTCGCGATGGCCACCGCCGTCCTGGAGGTCGCCTCCGACGACCCGTACCGCGAGATTCCTGTCCGCGTGGTCCCCGGCATGACGGCCGCGCACGCCGCCGCCTCCCGGGCCGGCGCGCCCCTCGGCCACGACTACGCGGTCGTCTCCCTCTCCGACCGCCTCAAGCCGTGGGAGGTCATCGCCGAGCGCCTGCGCTCCGCGGCCGCCGCGGACCTGGTCCTCGCCCTCTACAACCCCGGCTCCCGCAGCCGCATCTGGCAGGTCGGCAAGGCACGCGACCTCCTGCTGGAATACCGCACCCCGGACACCCCGGTGGTCCTGGCCCGCGACGTGGGCGGCCCGCAGGAGAGCGTACGGATCGTCCGCCTCGGCCAACTCGACCCTGCGGACGTCGACATGCGCACTCTCCTGATCGTGGGCTCGACGCAGACCCGCGCGGTACGGCGGGGCAAGGACGGCGCCGAGGAGATCGTCTGGACGCCGAGGCGGTATCCGGAGGGCTGACAAGGTCAGCCCTCCGGCGATTGAGGACCGGGGTCCGGCGGGGCCCCGGTTACGGGAAGGGGCGGGACCGGGGAAACAACCTCCGTACCCACTCCACCGCCTCCGCCGGTCCGGCCACCTCCGGCACCCCCTGCGGGACCGGCGGGCGCCGGACCACCAGCACCGGCACCCCCGCCTCGCGGGCAGCGACAAGCTTCGCCGCCGTCGCCGCCGCGCCGCTGTCCTTCGTCACCAGGACGTCGACGGCGTGGCGGCGCAGGAGTTCCCGTTCGCCCTCGACCGTGAACGGGCCGCGGTCCAGCAGGGTCTCCATGCGGGGCGGCATGGGAGGTTCGGGCGCGTCCACGGAGCGGACGAGGAACCACATGTGCTCAAGGTGCGCGAAGGCGGCCAGGCCCATCCGGCCCGTGGTCAGGAAGGCGCGCTCCCCCAGCGCGGGCAGGGCCTCCGCGGCTCCCTCCAGCGAGGCGACATCGTGCCAGTGGTCGCCCTCCGTCGCGACCCAGCCGGGGCGGCGGACGGCCAGCAGGGGAACATGGACGTCGGCGGCCGCCTGTGCCGCGTTGAAACTGATCGTGCCGGCGAAAGGATGGGTGGCGTCGATGAGTGCGTCCACCTGCTGCTCGCGCAGCCAGCGGGCCAGGCCCTCGGGCCCCCCGAACCCTCCGATCCGTACCTGCCCCGGGAGCAGCCGCGGCTCGGCGACGCGTCCCGCGAGCGAGCTGGTGACGCGCAGCGCGGGGTCGGCGGCCAGCTCGGCGGCGAGCCGCCGGGCCTCGGTCGTGCCGCCGAGGATCAGGATGTGGCGCCCGGCGCCGCTCATGACGTATCGCCCTTCCGTCGTTGCCCGGTCGGCCAAGCCTACGGTCGGAGATCCCCGTGACTGACGTCGAGGCCGCCGGCGGGCGCACCGCCCAGCTGCAGCACACCGGGCTCCGCCATGGCTGGACCACGGGCGCCTGCGCCACCGCCGCCGCCACGGCGGCGTACACCGCCCTGCTCACCGGGGAGTTCCCCGACCCGGTGCCGATCACCCTGCCCAAGGGCCAGACGCCCGCCTTCGCCCTCGCCGCCGAGGAGATGTGCGAGGGCGGCCGGGAGGCCATGGCCGGAATAGTCAAGGACGCGGGCGACGACCCGGACGTCACTCACGGCGCGCTGATCCGGGCCACGGTACGGCTCCTGCCGCCCGGTTCCGGTGTGGTGTTCCGCGCCGGTCCCGGCGTGGGAACGGTCACCCGGCCGGGGCTGCCGCTGGCGGTCGGCGAGCCGGCGATCAATCCCGTGCCCCGCCAGATGATGCGCGACCACATCGCCGAGGTCGCCGCCCGGCACCGCGGTACGGGCGACGTCGAGATCGAGGTCTCCGTCGATCACGGCGAGGAGATCGCCCGCTCCACGTGGAACCCGCGGCTGGGCATCCTGGGTGGCATCTCCATCCTGGGCACCACCGGCATCGTCGTCCCCTATTCCTGCTCGGCCTGGATCGACAGCATCCGGCGCGGCGTGGATGTGGCCCGCGCGGCGGGTCGTACGCACGTGGCGGGCTGTACGGGCTCGACGTCCGAGAAGGTCGCGGTGGCCGTGCACGGACTGCCCGAGGACGCCCTGCTGGACATGGGCGACTTCGCGGGGGCGGTGCTCAAGTACATCCGCCGGCACCCGGTGGACCGGCTGACCGTCGCCGGCGGCTTCGCCAAGCTCTCGAAGCTGGCCGCCGGCCACCTCGACCTGCACTCGGCGCGCTCCCAGGTGAACAAGGAGTTCCTCGCGGAGCTGGCCCGCCGGGGCGGTGGCGACGCCTCGCTGGCCTCCGCGGTCGCCACCGCGAACACCGGGCTGGAGGCTCTGCGCCTGTGCGAGGCCGCCGGCGTCCCGCTCGGCGACCTCGTCGCCCGCACCGCCCGCGACGAGGCGCTGGCGGTGCTGCGGGGGGCGCCCGTCGCGGTCGACGTCCTCTGCATCGACCGCGCGGGGATCATCGTGGGGCGTGCGGAGCCACGAGGGCCGCGAGATCCGTGAGCGCTACGCATCTTTTGACGGGCGAGTCAGTTCCCGCAGCGTTCGCGGTCCGTGGAGTACAGGTAGCTGTCGGGGAACTGCTCGGCAGCCAGCGTGCGGCCGACGATGATGACCGCCGTGCGGACCACGCCGGCGGCCCTCATCCGGTCGGCGATGTCGGCGAGGGTGCCGCGCAGGACGAGTTCGTCGGGGCGGCTGGCCATGGCGACGACGGCGGCCGGGCAGTCGGGCCCGTAGTGCGGGAGCAGTTCCGTGACGACGCGGTCGGCGTAGCGGGCGGCCAGGTGCAGGACGAGGAGGGCGCCGCTGCGGCCGAGGGTGGCGAGGTCCTCGCCGGGCGGCATGGGGGTGGCCTGCTGGGCGATGCGGGTGAGGATGACGGTCTGGCCGACGGTGGGCACGGTCAGTTCGCGGCCGAGGGCCGCGGCGGCCGCGGCGAAGGCCGGGACTCCGGGGACGATCTCGTAGGGGATGCCCGCCGCGTCCAGGCGGCGCATCTGCTCGGCCACGGCGCTGAAGACGGCGGGGTCGCCGGAGTGCAGCCGGGCGACGTCCTGGCCGGCTTCGTGGGCCCGTACGAATTCGGCGGTGATCCCGTCCAGGTCCATCCGGGCGGTGTCGACCAGGCGGGCGTCCGGCGGGCACTCGGCCAGGAGTTCGCGGGGGACGAGGCTGCCGGCGTAGAGGCAGACGCCGCACCGGGCCAGGGTCCGCGCGCCGCGCACCGTGATGAGGTCGGCGGCGCCCGGGCCTGCGCCGATGAAGTACACGGTCATGGGTGGGCCTCCTGGTGCGGGTGGGTGTGTGCGGTGGGGTGCGTCGTGGGGCGGGGCCGGGGCGGCTGCTGCGGCCCCGGCCGCCTGGTCACCGCCCACTGCGTCACCGGCATGGCCTGGCGCCAGCCCGTGAAGCCGCCGACCGGCACGGCGTGCGCCACCGCCAGGCGGGTCAGTTCGCCGCCGTGCCGCCGGTACCAGTCGGTGAGCAGCGCCTCGGATTCGAGGGTGACGGTGTTGGCCACCAGTCGGCCGCCCGGGGGCAACGCCTCCCAGCAGGTGGTGAGCAGACCGGGGGCGGTCAGGCCGCCGCCGATGAACACGGCGTCGGGGGTGGGCAGGTCGGTAAGGGCCGAGGGCGCGGGGCCGGTGACGACGCGCAGGGTGGGGACACCGAGGGCGTCGGCATTGCGGGTGATGCGCTCGGCGCGTACGGGGTCGCGCTCGACGGCGACGGCCCGGCAGGAGGGGTGCGAGCGCATCCATTCGATGCCGATGGAGCCCGATCCTCCGCCCACGTCCCACAGCAGCTCGCCCGGCGCGGGGGCGAGGGCGGCGAGTGTCGCGGCCCGTACGTGGCGCTTGGTCAGCTGGCCGTCGTGTGCGAAGGCTTCGTCCGGGAGGCCAGGGGTCAGAGGGAGGCGGAGCGCGGAGGGGTCGCGTCGGCACTCCACGGCTATGACGTTGAGCGGGTCGCCGGGCAGGTGAGGCCAGTCCTGTGCGGCGCCCTCCACGCGGCGCTCGCGCTCGGCGCCCAGCTGTTCCAGTACGGTCATCCGGCTCGGGCCGTAGCCGCGCTCGCGCAGCAGCGCCGCGACGGCGGCGGGCGTCTCCGCGCCGGAGCTGAGCACCAGCAGGCGGCGGCCGTCGTGCAGCGCGGCGGAGAGCGCGGCCGGCGGGCGGCCGACGACGCTGATCACCTCGGTCGCCTCCAGCGGCCAGCCCAGCCGGGCGCACGCGTAGGAGACGGACGAGGGGTGCGGCAGCACCCGCAGCCGCTCGGCGCCGAGGATCCCGGCGAGGGTGCGGCCGATGCCGAAGAACATGGGGTCGCCGCTGGCCAGTACGCACACACGCCGGCCGGCGTGCGCGGCGAGCAGGCCCGGGACGGCGGGGCGCAGCGGGGAGGGCCAGGCGACGCGTTCGCCGGTGCAGTCCCCGGGCAGCAGGTCGAGTTGGCGGGGGCCGCCGATGAGCACCTCGGCGCGGCGCAGTGCCTCCCGGGAACCGGGGGCGAGGCCGGACCAGCCGTCGGCGCCGATACCGACGACCGTCACGGGGGCATGGCTCACGGCGTACCTCGGGGTCGGGCTGCGATCAAGGGGCACGGGAACTCTACTGACCTGCGGTGACCGCACCACGGCCGGGACCTTGTTGCATAAGATGTGCAATTACCTAATAGAGGCAGGAGGCGCGCTCGTGAGGCGTTCACCGGTGGTGCTGGGTATCGAGTCGTCCTGCGACGAGACCGGCGCCGGTCTGGTCCGGGACGGGAAGCTGCTGGGTCACGCGGTGGCGTCGAGCATGGACGAGCACGCACGCTACGGTGGCGTCGTGCCGGAGATCGCGGCGCGGGCGCACGTGCACGCCGCCACCCCGGTCGTCCGGGCCGCGCTGGCGGACGCCGGCCTGGCCATGGATGACATCGGCGCGGTCGCCGTGACGACCGGCCCCGGCCTGTCCGGTGCCCTGCAGGTCGGCGTCTCGGCGGCCAAGGGGCTCGCGTACTCGCTGGGCGTGCCGCTGTACGGGGTGCACCACCTGGCCGGGCATGTCGCCGCCGACACCCTGGAGCACGGGCCGCTGCCCGACCCCTGCATGGTGCTGATCGTCTCCGGCGGGCACACCTCGCTGCTGCTCGTGCGGGACCTCGCCCGTGATCCGATCGTCCATCTCGGCGACACGCTCGACGACGCGGCCGGTGAGTGCTTCGACAAGGTCGCCCGCGTCTTCGGGCTGCCCTATCCCGGCGGCCCGGCCATCGACCGGGCGGCGAGGCAGGGGGACCCGCGCGCGGTGGCGTTCCCGCGGCCGCTGACCGGTCCGCGCGACGAGCGGTACGCGTTCTCCTTCTCCGGGCTGAAGACGGCCGCCGCCCGCTGGGCCGAGCAGCACCGGGTGGCCGGGCGGCCACTGCCCGTCGCGGACGGTGCGGCCTCACTGCAGGAGGCGGTCGCGGACGTGCTCACCCGCAAGGCCGTGGGCGCGTGCGTGCAGCATGGTGTGGGCACCCTGGTGGTCGTCGGCGGCGTGGCCGCCAACTCGCGGGTGCGGGCGCTGGCCCAGGAGCGCTGCGATGCTGCGGGCATCGAGTTGCGCGTGCCGCCCCTGCGGCTGTGCACCGACAACGGCGCGATGATCGCCGCCGTCGGCGACCTGCTGGTACGGGCCGGGGCCGAGCCCGCGCCGCTCGACGTGTCCATTGATCCGTCCGCCCCCCTGGAGTACGCGGCCCTCCATCCCACCGCTCGCGCCGCCTGACCCGAATCCCGGAGGCCCTTGTGCGTACCGCCGACATCCGCAGCCGCTTCCTCGACTTCTTCGCCGCCCGCGGCCACACCGTGGTCCCCAGCGCGCCGCTGCCGACGCCCGACCCGACGCTGCTGTTCGTCAACGCGGGCATGGTCCCCTTCAAGCCGTACCTGACGGGTGAGGCGCAGCCGCCGTGGCCGCGCGCGACCAGCGTGCAGAAGTGTGTGCGGACGCTGGACATCGAGGAGGTCGGCCGGACCACGCGGCACGGGTCGTTCTTCCAGATGAACGGGAACTTCTCGTTCGGGGACTACTTCAAGGAGGAGGCGGTCTCCTACGCCTGGGAGCTGTCCACCGCGCCCGTCGCGGAAGGCGGGTACGGGCTGGACCCCGATCGCATCTGGGCCACCGTCCACCACTCCGACGACGAAGCCGCCGAGCTGTGGCGGCGCGTCGCCGGGCTGCCCGCGGAGCGCATCGTGCGCCGGGGCGACGAGGACAACTTCTGGTCCATGGGCGTCCCCGGTCCCTGCGGCCCATGCTCGGAGCTGTACTACGACCGGGGTCCCGCCCTCGGCCGCGCGGGCGGCCCGGCCGTGGACGAGGACCGGTACATGGAATTCTGGAACCTCGTCTTCATGCAGTACGAACGGGGCGAGGGCGCCGGGAAGTCCGGCTATCCGATTCTGGGGGAGCTGCCGCGGCGCAACATCGACACCGGGATGGGCCTGGAGCGCATGGCCACGCTGCTGCAGGGTGTCGGCAATCTGTATGAGATCGACGAGACCCGGCCCGTCCTCGACCGGGCCGCCGGGCTGACCGGAGTGCGTTACGGGGCCGACGCGGGGGCCGATGTGCGGCTGCGGGTCGTCGCCGACCACGTGCGGACCGCATTGATGCTGCTCGCCGATGGCACCGCGCCCGGCAACGAGGGCCGCGGCTATGTGCTGCGCCGCATCCTGCGCCGGGCCGTGCGATCGGTGCGGCTGCTGGGGTACCAGGACCCGGCGCTGCCCGAGTTGCTGCCGGCCGCCCGCGACTGCATGGCGCACAGCTACCCGGAGGTGGCCGCGGAGTTCGGCCGCATCGCGCAGCAGGCCTACGCGGAGGAGGACGCCTTCCGTTCCACCCTGCGCCAGGGCACGACCGTGCTGGACACGGCGGTCGCCGAGGTCAGGGCGGGCGGCGGGCACCTGCTGCCGGGCAAGCAGGCATTCGTGCTGCACGACACGTACGGCTTCCCCATCGACCTGACGCTGGAGATGGCCGGGGAACAGGGCATCGAGGTCGACCGTGAGGGCTTCACCGCCCTGATGGCCGAGCAGCGCGAGCGCGCCCGCGCGGACGCCCGGGCGCGTAAGTCGGGCGGCACGACGGACACTTCGCTGCTGCGGGCGGTGCTGGACGCCCACGGGCCCACCGACTGGCGGGCCTACGACACGCTGTTGACGGACTCGAAGGTACTGGCGCTGCTGGGGCCGGCCGGTCCGCTGCGGTCGGTACGGGCCGGGGAGATCGCCACCGCGGTGCTGGACCGGACGCCCTTCTACGCCGAGTCCGGTGGCCAGGACAGCGACGCGGGCGCCCTGACCGGTGCGTCGGTGGAGGCCGAGGTGCTGGACGTGCAGCGGCCGCTGCCGGGGCTGGTGGTCCATCAGGTGCGGGTGGGCGCCGGCGAGCTGGCGGTGGGCGACGCCGTGCGGGCCGCCGTCGATCCGGAGTGGCGGCTGGGGGCCAGGCAGGCGCACTCCGGTACGCACGTGCTGCACGCGGCGCTGCGGCAGGTGCTCGGGCCGACCGCGCTGCAGGCCGGTTCGTACAACCGGCCCGGCTACCTGCGCCTGGACTTCCCCTGGCGGGGCGCGCTCGGGCCGGCCGCGCGGGGCGAGGTCGAGGAGGCCGCGAACCGGGCGTTGCGCCGGGACCTCCCGGTGGACGTCCGGTGGATGCCCCTGCCCGAGGCCAAGGAGATCGGCGCGCTGGCGCTCTTCGGCGAGACCTACGGCGAGCAGGTGCGGGTCGTCGAGATCGGCGGCGCCTGGTCGCGCGAGCTGTGCGGCGGCACGCACGTCGAGCATGCCTCGCAGATCGGGGTGCTCGCCCTGACGGCCGAGTCGTCGGTGGGGGCGGGCATGCGGCGCCTGGAGGCCGCGGTCGGCTTCGAGGGCTTCGGCTACCTCGCCCGCGAGCGCGACCTGGTCTCGCGGCTGGCGGAACAGCTGCAGGCGCCGCGCGCGCAGCTGCCCGAGCGGGTCGCGGTGCTGCTCGACCGGCTGAAGGCGGCGGACCAGCGCGCGCAGGATTTGCGGCGGCGGGCGGCACTGGACCGCGCGGCGGAGCTCGCGGGTTCGGCGGCCGACGTGGGAGGCACGCTCGTGGTCACGGCGACCACGGACGGCGACGCGCGCTCCTTGGCCCTCGCCGTCCGCGACCGCCTGCCGGACGCCCGGCCGGGCGTGGCGGCGATCGGCGCACGTACCGACGGCGGCAAGGCGGTCCTGACGATCGCCCTCAACCGCGCGGCGACCGCCGCAGGTCTGTCGGCCTCGGCCCTGGTGAAGTCCCTCCTGGGCGGCCGCGGGGGCGGCACCGCGGAGGTCGCCCAGGGTGGCGGACTCGCGGCGGACGCGCTGCAGGCGACGCTGGACTCCGTCCGGGGGCTGCCGGCCGAGCCCTGACCGCGCTGCGCGCGGTGTCCTCGATCTCCCCCGGCTACCGCTGGGAGGTGCCCCCGGACGGGCTTGATCCTGCTGTCGGCAATGATCCAGCCCGTCCGGCGGGTAGGGGAAGAACCCCCACCCCCTACCAGTCCGACCTGCGGTAATCCTTCAGGAAGCACCCGTAGACGTCGTCGCCGGCCTCACCACGGACGATCGGGTCGTAGACCCGCGCCGCACCGTCGACCAGGTCGAGCGGCGCGTGGAAGCCCGCGGCGGCCAGCCGGACCTTGTCCGGGTGCGGCCGCTCGTCCGTGATCCAGCCGGTGTCGACGCTGGTCATGAGGATGCCGTCGGTGTCGAACATCTCCTGCGCGCTGGTGCGCGTGAGCATGTTCAGGGCGGCCTTGGCCATGTTGGTGTGCGGGTGGCCCGCACCCTTGTAGCCGCGGCTGAAGACGCCTTCCATGGCCGAGACGTTCACCACGTACTTCCGGCGGGCCGAGGACGCGGCCATCGCCGGGCGCAACCGGCTGACCAGCACGAACGGCGCCGTCACATTGCACAGCTGCACTTCGAGCAGCTCGACGGGGTCGACCTCGCTGACCGTCTGGATCCAGCTGTTGGTGGCGTCCAGGTCGGGCACGAGCCCGCCCGCGTCGATGGCGGTGCCGGCCTCCACACGGGCGAGGGAGGCCGAGCCCGACGTGAGGGCGAGCTCGGTGAGGGCCTGCGGGGTCAGCGCGTCGTGCGCGCCGGAGGAGGGGGCGGGCAGGGCGGCCTGCGCGCCGCTGCCGAAGGCGCCGAAGACCTCCGAGGCGGGCAGTTCTCCGGCGGGCAGCGGGGCCGCCTCGGCGGCTATGAGCTCGCGGTAGGCGGCGGGGGTACGGCGGACGGTCTGGGCCGCGTTGTTGATGATGATGTCGAGCGGGCCTTCGGCGCTGACGGAGTCGGCCAGGGCGACGACCTGCGCCGGGTCACGCAGGTCGATGCCGACGATCTTGAGCCGGTGCAGCCAGTCCGCGCTGTCCTCCATCGCCTTGAAGCGGCGGATGGCGTCGTTGGGGAAGCGCGTGGTGATCGTGGTGTGCGCGCCGTCGCGCAGCAGCCGCAGCGCGATGTACATGCCGATCTTCGCGCGGCCGCCGGTGAGCAGCGCGCGCCGCCCGGTCAGGTCCGTACGGGCGTCCCGGCGGGCACGGCTGTCCGCGGCGCAGGGCTGGCACAGCTGGTGGTAGAAGGCGTCGACCTCGGTGTACCGGGACTTGCAGATGTAGCAGGACCGGGGGCGCTCGAGGATGCCGACGATCTGGGTGGAGGCCGTGGCCGCCAGCAGGATGCCCGCCGTCTCGTCGTCGATGCGGTCGGCGGCGCCGGTGGCCGTGGCCTCGGTGACGCCCCTGTCGTGGGCGGTCTTGGCGGCGCGCCGCTCCTGGCGACGGCGCTGCTTGACCGTCCGGTAGATCCCGGCCGTGGCACGGCGGACCATGATCGCGTCCGGGTGGTCGACCGGCAGCTCGTCCAGCTCTTCGAGGACGCTCAGGCAGGTCGCCAGGCGCTCGGGGGCTATGCCGGGGTGGTCCGACTGGTGGCCTGCACCGTCGTGGATTTCATCAGTGACGGTCATGGCCGCTGTCGTTTCCAGTCCGTTTGTTCGATAAGGGTTCCAGGAAACTGTACGTAGAGCAGTGCGGCAGCGCCAAACCCGATCCCGGGGGCGCCGGAGCGGGACGCGCGCCGGGCGGCCGTGCGCGGCGCCCCCTCGCGGGCGCGGCGCCCTCTCGCGGCGGCGCCGCGGGGCGGCTTCGAGGCCGCCGGGAACCACCGGAACGCCTCCCTCAAAGCCCGGGCATTACATAGGACTTATTGGCCTTTCTGGGTTAATTATGCGCCACGTGCCCTATATTGACCCAACTCATCCTGAACTGCCGGTCACAATTGCCTCTCAACACCCCTTAGAAAGGTTTAGCCATGTCGCGTATCGCCAAGGCAGCCGTCCTGACCGCCGCCGTCGGTACCGTGGTTTCCGGCGCCGCCGGTATCGCCTCGGCCGACTCAGGCGCGCAGGGTGCGGCCGTGAGCTCCCCCGGCATCATCTCCGGCAACGTCATTCAGGTACCGCTGCACATCCCAATCAACTTCTGCGGCAACACGATTGACATCATCGCTCTGCTGAACCCGACCTTCGGCAACGTCTGCATCAACGACTGAGCCCACCCCCAAGAGCGCGCGCGTCACAGCCGGACCGCGCGCACCGCGCGGGGGGAGGGTCACAGTCAGCCGCCGGAACCCTCCTCTGCGCGCTCGTGGCGCCCATCGACTTCCCGATGGGCGCCACTGCCGCGCGCGGACGGCGATCCCGGCCCGGACTCGACGGTGTCGGCACCGTCGGACCGCCGGGGGCGCCGGGCACGCTGGGCGCGCTGGGCACCGGGAAGATCGGGCACCTCGACGAGTGGCGGCAGGTCGGGGGTCAGATGCGAGTGCTGTGACGTCATGGTGTGCGCCTGCCCTCCATCGTGGGGACGGAACGAGGAATCAGACGGCGGCGGCCCGGACCGCCGCCCCGTGGGGATGCGCCAGGCGCGACCGGGCGGCCCGCAGCGCGGCGTCGATGTCACGGGTGCCCGTGGTGACGCACAGGGTGTAGACGGTGTCCTGCAGCCTGCGGTGGACGCGGGGGCACCCGGCCCGCTCGCGCGCGAGGGTCAGCAGCGTGTCGTAACGACTGAGGAGATCACGCAGCACCCCGGGGTGGGCCATCAGCATGGGGCACTCCTTCGGTGGTCAGGCGGCCGCGAGCAGCTGCCGGCGCAGCCGCGCGCAGGTGCGGCTGAGGATGCGGGAGATCTGCATCTGGGAGACGCCCAGGCGCGCCCCGATCTGCTGCTGGGTGAGGTTGCCGAAGAAGCGCCAGTACAGGACGTATCTCTCGCGTTCGGGCAGCGCGTCCAGCAGCGGCTTGAGGGACTGCCGGTCGACCACCAGGTCCAGCGCGTGGTCGGTGAGGCCGAGCGTCTCGGCGAGCGGCAGGTCGTCGGTGCCGGCGACCGGGTGGTCGAGGGACAGGGTGTGGTGCACGCCGTCGGCGTGCAGGCCGCGCCGCACCTCCTCCTCGGACAACCCGGTCTCGGCGGCCAGCTGGGCCGTGGTGACGCGTCCGCCTGTGCCGCACTGCTCCAGCCGGGTGCGCGCGGCGCGGACCGCGGCCCGCAACTCCTGGTCCCTGCGCGGAATGTGGAGGGACCACACATGGTCACGTACATGCCGCTTGAGCTCGCCGGTGATGGTGGGGATGGCGAAGGACTCGAATGCGCAGCCGAGCCGCGGATCGAAGCGGTCGACGGCGTGGACGAGGGCCAGCGCGGCCACCTGCCGCAGGTCCGCCGGGCTCTCGCCGCACTTGCGGAAACGCACGCTGACGCGCTCGGCCATGGGCAGCCAGGCGGCGATCACCTCCTGCCGCAACCGGTCCCGTTCCGGGCCGGCGGGGAGCGCGGCCAGGCGCAGGAAGAGTCCGATGGTGTCGGGCGAGCCGGTGTCGCGCCCGCGGGGGCAAGGTGTCGTCTCAGCCATGGTCACAGCTGTCCCCTCGCTCGTGCGTCAAGGACGTCGGGACGCCTGGACGTCAAGGAGTGCCGGATGCCTGCCGGCCGGAGCACCGTGCGGGGTGTGTCCGCCCGCGCGCCCCGCGCACGGTCGGGCCGGTGCCGCGGGGCCGGGCCGGCCGGGGCCGGCCACGGTCGTCCCAGCATGACCCGGCACCGGAATTCCCGCGACTCGGAGCGCCTGGCCGGTCACACAGAGCGAAAGCGGGTCTGACGTGCACAGCAATGCGTGACGGGCGTCACAGATGAAACGCCTCGACGGGGGCTGCTGGGCAGGCAGGCGGTGGGCCGGGCGCTCAAGGCGTCCGGGGTGAGAGGCTGCCGAAGCAGGTGAAGGTGCCGGTCGTCCCGGTGACCGGGGCCGACGCGGCGGATTGTGATGGGTGACGCGCATGTATGACGTACTGGTGATCGGCTCGGCCAATGCGGACCTGACGGTACGGGTGGGCCGGCGACCGGGGCCGGGCGAGACCGTCCTGGGCACGGATCTGGTGGAGTCGGCCGGTGGCAAGGGCGCCAACCAGGCCGCGGCGGCGGCCCGTCTGGGTGCCCGTACGGCCCTGCTCGCCCGCGTCGGTGACGACGCGTTCGGACGGCTGCTGCTGGAAGCCCAGCGCGCGGCGGGCACGGAGCTGCGGCACGTGCTGGTGGAGAAGGGGGCCCGGACGGGAACGGCGATGATCGTCGTGGGGCCGGACGGCGACAACACGATCGTGGTCTCCCCCGGCGCCAACGCCCACCTCTCGCCCGGCGACGTGACGGCGGCACGCGAGACGGTCGCCGCTTCGGCAGTGGTCTCGCTGCAGCTGGAGGTGGAGCGGGAGACGGTACGGGCGGCGGTCGCGGTCGCCGGGGAGACGGGCACCCGGGTCGTGCTCAACCCCTCACCGGTGCCGGACACCCTCGACGCGGAGCTGTGGGCGGCGGCCGACCCCCTCGTCGTCAATGAACACGAGGCGCGGCAGCTGTCGGGGCTCACGGCTGGCACCCCCGCCGAGTGGGCGGGAGCCTTGCGGGACCGGGGCGCGCGTTCGGTCGTGGTGACCCTGGGCGGCCGTGGCGCGGTGGCGCTGGAGGCGGGGGCGGCCGATCCGGTGCCCGTGCCCGGTGTGGAGGTCGAGGTCGTGGACACGACCGGTGCCGGGGACGCCTTCACCGGTGCGCTGGCGTCGCGGCTGGCGCGTGGCGCCTCCCTGGCCGAGGCGACCCGGTTCGCCGTTCGCGTGGGTGCCGCGGCGGTGACCAAGGCGGGCGCGCAGCCGTCGTATCCGACGCGGGAGGAGCTGGCGTGACCCGTGGGGGAACCGCTCAGCGCGACAGCTGACGCGGGATCGCATCGAGCGGCGGGCCCGACGCCGCGACGCACTCCGCGAGCATCGCCATCTCCACCGATACCTGCGCCTGGCCCTGTTCCGAGCCGGTCGCGCGGAACGCCCGGTGGGCCACCGCGAGGTACTGCCCGGCGCGCACGGTGCGGCGCAGCATCCGGCAGAACCGGCCGAGCACCAGGTTCGCCTCGGCGACCAGGAGCGGGTCTCCCGTGCGTTCGGCGATGCCGAGGGCGTCGAGCAGGGTGCCTTCCGCCTCGTCGAAGAAGCCCGTGGCCAGCTGGGTCTCGCCGATGCCGAGCAGGGCCTCGTACGCGGCCAGCCGCCGCTCCTCCAGCCGGGCGGCCTCCTCCTCGGTGACCCGGCCGCCCACGCCCTGCAGGGCGGGGCCGCTCCACAGGTCCAGCGCGCGCTTGTACAGCGTGCCCGCTTCGGCCGGTTCGCCCTCTCCGGCGGCCTCGTCGGCGGCGGTGACCAGGGCGTCGAAGGTACGCACGTCGACGTCGGCGCGTTCGGCGCGCAGCCGGTATCCCTGGTGTGCGGTGACGATGACGTGGCCGGTGTGCCCGGCCGCCCGGAAGGCCTTCCGCAGGGCCCTGACGCACAGGACGATCTGGGTCCGGGCGGAGAGCGGCGGCCGGTCGCCCCACACGGCGTCGGCCAGGGTGTCGAGGGGGACGATCCGGCCCCGTGCCAGGACGAGGAGAGAGAGGACGACGCGCTGGCGGCGGCCGTCGATGGTGACGTGTTCCCCGCCGACCGACGCCGACACCGGGCCGAGGAGCGTGAAGGCGATCGCCCCCGCGCCGACGCCGGTGGTGCTCGCAGCTGTCGCGGCTGTCATGGCCTGCCCCCGTATCCGCGGCGGACGCCGCACAGCGTCGATCGCCCGCGAGGCCATCTGCTCGCGGACTGTCCGTACCAACCGGCGGGCCGTCATACGGCCCGTCGTTCGAGCTCGGTGGCGAAGCGCAGCCACGACTCGCCGCAGTGCCGGGCCGCCTCGGCCACCATCATGCGGCGGTGCGCGGGCACGGCTTCGAGCAGCCGGTGCCACCTGTCGCCGCCCATGATGTGGGCGCTCAGCAGGTGCAGCAGGACGCGGCCGTCCTCGGTGAAGCGGAGGGAGGGGTCCTTGCGGAGCTTGAGCAGGGGCGGTTCGGCGCTCACCTCGCTCACCGCCGGTCCGGTGCCGGTGGCCGGGCGCGGGGCGTCGGGACGTGCGCACGTCCCGGCTTCCCGCAGGCGGCTCTCGGCGTCGCGCAGCTTCTTCGGCACCGGGTCCTGTCCCTGCCGCAGGCGCAGCCGTACGTCCCGTGCGGTGCCCACGGCGATCCCGGCTCCGTCGGCGATCTCGCGCAGGCTGGCCTGGGGTTTGGCGGCGATGAGCGCGCCGGCCCGGCGGCGGCCCTCCGCCGCGTTCAGGGGCCGGACCCGGCCGTCGCGGCCGGTCCGGGCCGTCACCTGCGGGGCCTGGCCCGTGGTCCGTCTTCGCAGGACGGCGACGGTACTTGCGGCCAGGCCGGTCGCGGAGGCGATCAGCCGGTCCGACCAGTGTGGATGGCTGCGGATGATGCGCTCGGCGGCGGCCGAACGGTCCGCCGGGGTGAGCGGCAGACCGTGCCGGGTGTTGACCCTGACCGCGTGCACGAAGGCGTCCTCCGCGCTGCCGTCGAAGAACCGGACTGCGATCCGCTCATCCCCCCGTAGACGAGCGGCTCGCAGCCGGTGCATGCCATCGACGACCCTCAAAGTGGCGAGGTGTACGACGATGGGCGGCAGTGGTACGTCCAGCCGCGCCAGGGCCTGGACGTGGAGAGGGTCTTCGCCCTCCAGCCTCGGGGAGTCCGAGGGCAGGAGGGCTGAGAGAGGAAGCACAGCGGTCCGTTGCTGTTCGGGCTCCGGAACCGTCACGACATCCCCCCAAGAAGAACCTCCGAGCACGGCGGTCCCCCGTACCGGTGGAGGCGGGCGTCCTGAACCCCCGTCTCCACCAACTGGTAATTGACCGCTCTGGCGAGCGATCCAACACCAGTCGATCCGCCGACACCCAGGACGCTAGGCAGCGAGCACACACTCTGTCAACCACATTCCATGTGCGAGGACATGGACTCCTGCATTCACCCGTAAGCTAGATTGACCGCCGGGAGGGAGGTGCGATCATGGACAACCCCGACGCCACGGCCGAGCACACGCTGGCCGACAAGCTCAATCACCTGTTCCGGACGGTGATCCCGGCAGGCCGGGAGCCGTACACCACGGAAGAGGTGGCGCGTGCGATCACCGCCGGAGGCGTGTCGATCTCCGGTAGCTACATCTGGCTCCTGCGCAAGGGGCAGCGCGACAATCCGACGCTGCGGCATCTGGAAGCGCTGGCCAAGTTCTTCGGCGTACCTCCGGCGTATTTCTTCGACGACCAGGTGACGGCGGCGGTCAACGCCGACCTCGGCCTGATGGTGGCCCTGCGGGACACACAGGTGCAGCGGGTGGCGCTGCGCGCGGCCGGCCTCTCCGCCGCGAGCCTGCATTCGATCAACGAAGTCATCGAGCGGGTACGCGAGTTGGAGGGCCTGCCCACCAGCCGGGCCGCCCCGGCCACCCCGCCCGACAGCCAGTCCTGACCCCGGGACGGCCGGTCAGCCGTGCCCCGACCCGGAAAGGCCGCCGTGCCACCACGCCCCGACGTGACGTGCGAGCTCGTCACCGCGCCCAACGGCAAGTGCATCGACATCCACCGGCCCGGCACGGCCCCCGCACCGGCGCCGCTGCCGACGGTGCTGCTCTGGCACGGCATCGGCCCGGACGAGCGGGACGTCCTGCGACCGCTCGCGCGGGCGGTCGCCGCGCTGGGCGCGCTCGTCCTCGCCCCCGACTGGCGCTCCGACGCCCCGGACGGTGGCCGGGCCCATCTGCTGGCCTCGCTGGAGTACGCCCGTACGCACGCGGCCGCGCTGGGCGGCGACGCCGGGCGCATGGTCCTGGCCGGCTGGTCGGCGGGCGCCTCGGCGGCGATGGGCGTGGCACTCCGCCCGGAGGTGGCGGACGGCTGGCGCCCGGCGGCGGTCGTGGGCATCGCCTCGCGCTACGACCGCCCGGCGCGCACGACGGGCACTTCCCCGCTGGACGACCTGGCGAGCGGCGGCGTGGCCGGCCCGCCGCCGGTCCCGGTCCGCCTGGTGCACGGCACGGCGGACGAGCTGATGGGCACCGCGCATTCACGTGAGTTGCTGAACGCCCTCGCCGCACACCGCTGGCCGGCCCGGCTGGAGGAGGTGCGGGCGAACCACGCGGGTGCGATCGGCATGGAGTACGACCCGGCGCTGGGCCGCTGCCGGGCGAGTGAGGACGAGCTCGTCCGGGCGGCCGCGAAGCTGACGGCCCGGACGATCGCCCGGGCCGCCGGGATCCCGGCGGCCTGAGGCGGGCGTCCGACGGTGTCCGGCGGGCGTCAGCCCGCTACGAGGTCCCCGCGCGAGAGCCCGGACCCCTCGGGGACGGCGGCGGGGTCGCTGCCGAGGTCGGCGACGGCGTTGTGCTCGTCGACGAAGACCACACGGGGCTCGAAGGTGCGGGCCTCGGCGTCGTCCATGGAGCCGTAGGCGATGATGATGACCAGGTCACCGGGGCTGATCAGGCGCGCGGCGGCGCCGTTGATGCCGATCACGCCGGTGCCGCGCGGGCCCTCGATGACGTAGGTCGACAGCCGGGCGCCGTTGTTGATGTCGACGATGTCGACCTTCTCGCCGGGCAGCAGGTCGGCGGCTTCCATCAGGTCGGCGTCGACGGTCAGCGATCCCACGTAGTGCAGGTCCGCCTGGGTCACGGTGGCGCGATGGATCTTGGACTTCATCATGGTGCGGTACATGGTCCGGTCATTTTACGTGTGCGGAACAGGCCCGGTCCCGTGAGGTTCGGCACTCACCGCGGCTCCGGCCGCACGCGGGCGATGAGCAGGGCGACGTCGTCCTGGTCGTTGTCCTCGCGCAGCTCGTGCAGCAGCATGTCGCAGGTGGACTCCAGATCCGGCATCGGCCCGTCGAGCAGGCCGATGAGCACTTCGAGCCGGGAGTCGATGGCCTCGTCGCGGGTCTCGACCAGACCGTCGGTGTAGAACACCAGTTGGTCGCCGGGCGCCAGACGTGTGGCGACGCTCTCGAAGGGGACGCCGCCGACGCCGAGGGGGGCGCCCGTGGGCAGGTCCAGCAGGGCGGGGCGCTGCCCGGGTCGCATGAGGACGGGCGGCAGGTGGCCGGCGTTGGCCACGCAGCACTGCCCGCTCTGGGGGTCGTAGACGGCGTAGACGCACGTCGCGAGCGCCTGGTCCAGACCACTGGCGGTGCGGTCGAGGTGGCGCAGCACCTGGGCGGGGTCCAGGCGGAGCCCGGAGAGGGTGCGGGCGGCGGTGCGCAGCTGGCCCATGGCCGCGGCGGCGTTGATGCCGCTGCCCATGACGTCCCCGACGACCAGGGCGCTCTGGTCCCCGCTCTGGGGGATGACGTCGAACCAGTCACCGCCGACCTGGCTCGCGGTACCGGCCGGCTGGTAGCGGGAGGCGATCTCCAGGCCCACCGGGTTCGGGGGCCGCTGGGGCAGCAGGTCGCGCTGGAGGGTGAGGGCGGTGGCGCGCTCGCGCTGGTACCAGCGGGCGTTGTCGATGCAGACCGCGGCGCGGGCGGCGAGCTCCCCGGCGAGGACGACGTCGTCCTCGCCGAAGGGTTCGGGGTTGCGGGTGCGTTTGAGGTCCAGGGCGCCGAGCACCTCGCCCCGGGCGATCAGCGGAACCGCCATGTACGAGTGCAGCCCGGCCCGGCCCAGAAGCTCGGCCGCGGCCTCGTCGCGGGCGATGCGGGGCAGGTCCTCGGGGGTGACGCGGGGCAGGTGGACGGGGCGGCCGGTGTTGACGCAGCGGGCGACCAGCCGGTCGGCGTCGTACTGGGCGATCTCGCCCGGCGGGTCGGCGGCGCGGACGGCGTCGGTGGCGTCGAAGGGGGCGACGGCCAGCGCCCGGAAGACCGCGGCCTGTTCCCCCACCGGGGCGGAGTTCCCGCTCAGGACGGTGTCGAGGACGTCGACGGCGGCCACGTCCGCCAGGTCGGGAACCACGACCTCGGCCAGCTCCCGGGCGGTCTGGTCGAGGTCGAGGGTGGTACCGATCAGTACCGACGCGTCGGCGATCAGGGCCAGTCTGCGACTGGCCTCGGTGGCGGCCCGGTGCCGGTCGGTGACGTCCACGACCGAGGTGGCGAGCCCCATCGTCCGGCCGGCGGGGTCCTCCAGACGGTAGTAGGAGACCAGGCGGGCCCGCTCGCCGAGGGCCGGATCGGCCGTGCGGCCCAGCACGAACTGGTCCACCAGCGGGGTGCCGGTCGCCAGGACCTGGCGCATGGCGGACTCGATTCCCGCGGCGTCCCGCAGCGGCAGCACGTCGTGGACACGCTTGCCGAGGTGGTCCTGGGCGGACATTCCGTGCATCCGCTCCAGGACGGGGTTGACCATGACGTACCGCAGGTCGGTGTCCAGGACGGCCAGCCCGATCGGTGACTGGGCCACCAGGCGGAGCGAGAGCGCCAGGTCCCGCTCGACGTCGCGCAGGATCTCCTGGTCGGTGGCCAGGCCGAGGGCGTAGACGCCGCCGTCCTTGTCCTCCAGCCGCACGTTGCGGAATTCCAGCAGCCGCGTGGTGCCGTCCTTGCGCAGGGCAGGGAAGACGCCGGCCCAGTAACCAGCGCCGCTCATCACCTTGGCGAAGAGTTCGAGGACCTCGGAGAGGTGATCGTCGTCGACCAGGAGCTGTGCGGCGAACCGGCCGAGCGCCTCGGAGGCGGACCAGCCGAACAGTTCCTCGGCCTGTGGGCTCCACAGGACGATCCGGCCCTCCTGGTCCAGCACCGCCGCGGCCACGCTGAGCAGGTCGAGGAGGCCGCCGGGCTCGTAGGGGCCGGGCCCGGGGCGGTCCGGGCCCGGCCGGTATACGTCGGCGGTACCCATTCGAGGTCCTCCTTCCGCCCGCTCGGGGTGGTGCGGCGGCCTCGCGCCCGTAGGTGCCCGGTCCCTCCGTCCTTTCCTCGCCGTTACGCCGCAGCGTCTTCCATGTTCCCTCCGAACCCGCCCACTGCGCAGCCCGCGCGTGGCGTCCGGCCCTCACTGGTGGCGTGTCCCGCTGTGCTGCGCTCCCCCGCCCTACCCGTCGGTCGCGGGGCTAGGCCCCGGGGAGCGGGAGGGTGAACCAGACGGTCTTGCCGACGCCGGAGGCGTGGTGGCCCCACTGGGCGGCGATCTGCTCGACGAGCCACATGCCCCGCCCGCCCTCGCTGTCCGGGCCGGCCTCGGCGCACAGCGGCAGGCAGCCGCCGGCGTCGCTGACCTGGACGACGAGGTGGTCGGGGGTGCGGCTGAGGGCGAGCTCCACGTCACCGGCGCCCTCGGGCACGTGCACGATGGCGTTGGTGACCAGCTCCGACAGCAGCAGCGCCGCGTCGGCCGTCAGCGCCTGCAGGTCCCATTCGGCCAGCAGGCGCTCGGAGAACCGGCGTGCGGCCGCCACAGAGGAGGGCGAGGCCGGCAGGCGGACCCCCTGCGCGGGCGGCGGCCCCGCGGACGTGCGGCGGGCCGCCCAGGGCGAGGGCGGGCTGTGCATGCACGACGGCGCCCCCGGGCCCCACAGGCCGAGGAGTCGCTGGGGGTGGGTCGTCCATTCGGCGACGGGCTCGTACGCGCTGGTGACGGCGTCGGCCGAATGCGAGGAACTCAAGGTGTCGCGACTGAATGCAGGCATGTGGCTCGGGTGCGTTCGAGGTAGCGCGAAGAGTGGTGGGCGGATGCTCGTTCCTGCGCCCGTACGGGCCCGGTGGAGCGATGCGCGGACCGCCCGCCTTCGCGAGGGATTCCACAACATTCGCTCGGTTTTCGCCAGAGGTCTATACCCTGTCGGTCACGATCGCCTTGCGCACTGCGATATCCGCAGGTGGTACCGGCTGTTTTGGGCATAAAGTCGGTGTGAGGAGGGCCACGATCCCGCCACCGGCGGGCCCGCTCGTCTCCCGCGGGCCCGCCGGGCGCCCGGAGTACGGGCGCGGGCCGTCAGGACTTGGGGCACTCCTTCCACGCGAGGTGGTAGATCGTGTTGATGCTGCCGTCCGTCGAGTCCATGGTCATGAAGCTCGTCGTTCTACCGGGGTCGGATGTGCCGGCGCTGACCCGCAGCTCGGTATTGATGTTGAAGTTCCGCAGCGCACCGCAGGGCGCCCAGACCAGTGCGCTGATGGGAACACTGTCGGTCGCCTGCCAGTTGTCGGCGTAGCTGCCGCGGAAGGTGTGGCTGCTGGGGGTCGTGACGGGCGACCCCTGGAAGTAGTACGACGCCTTCTGGACGCCCGACGCCCCCGGCTCCAGCTTCGCGTAGCCGCGGTAGTCGGCCGCGGCGATCGCGTAGGTGAAGCCCTGCGGTACGTGCACGTTCAGGTTCAGCTGGCAGTTCTTGCGGAAGTCGGTGGGCTTGGACCCGACGCCGACCTGGGCGAGGTACTCGCTGTAGGTGACGGTGAAGGCCGTGTTGTCGGGCGAGACCGCGACGGCGGCGGTCCCGGGCCGGCAGCCGGAGCCGTTGACGGTGGCGACCTCGATGACGATCTTGTCCGGCGGCGGATTGGTGATGACGGAGGAGGCGTTGTGCGTGGAGAGCGGCGCGGCGAGTAACGCCGCGACCGCGCCTGCGGTGAAGAGACCGGCGGGCATGAAGGCTCCAATCGGTTGTCTGCGGGCCGCGGGGGCCCGAGGGGAAGACAAGTGATCCCGCGCCCGTCGGCGCCGGGTGATCCCCCGAGCGGAGGGGGCGGGCGCCGAGGTGCGTAAGGTGCCGGGCGAGCCGGGAAGAACGGCGGGCGGCGGGCCCGGCACGACATGGAAGGGCCATGCCCATGCCAACCCGCTGGCCCGTTCCCGGGGCCCGTAGGACTAAGAGCGTTCGAATCGTAGGGGGAGGAAGGGGGGTTGGCCAGACGTCACACCATGGCTCCATGGGAGTGATCCCCCAGGATCTGGCCGAAAACCACCGCAGATCGCGTATCCCCTGGTCATCCACAAGGAACCGGCGCCTCCCCGTTGTGGGGACCGGCCCTTTCCGCCAGACTTGGCTTTTAGTCAGAGCTAAAGGTGGCATGCTGCAATCAAGGACTTACGGATCTGACGACAGCACAGCTGGTGGGGGTGGACATGGCCTGGCGAGAGAGCGTCGAGGGTGGTCGTGCGGCGGAGCTGGAAGGAGCCCGGCTCGCGCGTCAGGCGACAGCGTCGCTGGCCGGGCTGCTCGCCGAACGCGGCATGACCCGCAAGGACTTGGCCGACTGCATGGGCGTATCGCCCGGCCGGGTCAGTCAGATCCTCTCCGGGGGCGAGAACCTCACCCTGCGGTCACTGGCCGCCGTCGCGGAGTCCCTCGACGCCAGAGTGGAGATCAGCTTCCACGACCCGTCGGACGGCCGGGAGCCGTACGCCACGGGATCCGTCCGGCCCGAGACCGCGCCCAGCACACCCCTGGCACCCTCACCCCACTACTGAGACGTCCGGCGCATCCGGGGCGCCCTCCGCGCCGGCATGGATGATGTGCTTCCGCTTCAGTGCGAGGATCCTCCCGCCGTCGCTGCGCCTGCCATAGGCGTGCTCGAGCTCCAGCAGGTACCTCAGATACTGCTCGGCCTCGCCGAACGCCCGCCGCACCAGCCGGACCTCCTCCCGGTCGGGCCGGCGCCCCTGCAGCTGGCAGGCCTTCTCCACCTTCGTCTCGACGGTGATCCACTTCTGCGCCGCGGCGCGCACCTCCTTGTGGCGCTCGTTGATCTCACGCCTGAGCGCGGTGCGCGAACGGCTCGTCCGGCCGGGGACGTCGACCCGCATCAGCAGATGACGCCTGACGTCGCCGGCGAAGGTGTCGAGGTCCCAGCAGTCACCGAAGCCCCCGGCCATCCGCTCGCACCAGTCGGCCCGGTCGGCCCGCAGCCGCAGCGACAGCTGATGGAGCAGCAGGGAGTTGCCGAGGGTCAGGACCGCCATCGCCGCCCGCCCGCCGGGCTGCTCGCCCCGGCCCCGCGAGATCACCCCCCAGCCCGTCGCGATCCCCACCGCCGTCGGCGGCACGCTGGGCGTGAGGGGCAGCAGCAGGCCGCTGGCCAGCGCCGCCATGCCGGAGGTCCACAGCACGACGCAGAGCCCCAGCACCGTCGAGCGGAACGTGCCCAGCAGCCGGCCGTCCTCCTTGTAGCGGAAGACCAGGCACACCCATGTCACGGGCGCGCAGACGGCGGCGGGCAGGACCCACTCGGAGATGATGGACGCCTGGTCCAGTGCCACATCGGCTCCCAGTCTGGAGGCGGAGGCGGCGAGGCTCTTCGTGACATCTGCTCCGAGCACCACAGGCGGCGCCGCACCGAGCGCATGCCCCACTCGGTTCGACAGCTTTCACACAGCGCTCACCGCGACGACCAAATGATGTTCCCATCGCGGCAGTTACGGGGTGCAACGATCCGGCCAAGCTCTTGTGCGACCGACCACATCGCGCCACGGCGACGGCACGGAGATACGGGCATACGACGGGGCCGCACCCGGAGAGTGCGGCCCCTCGCGTTCGAACCCGGCGGGCCCGTACCGTCCTACGCGGCCCGGGCGGCGCCGGCGGCCTCGCCGAGGGCGGCGAGCAGGCCGGTGAGGGCGCCGCGCAGCTCCTCGCTCACGGGCAGGCCGTCCTCGCCGAGGGCGGCGTTGGCCTTCGGCACACACAGCTCTTCGCCCACGACCACGGCGCCGCAGGCCTTCAGGATCCTGCTGAGCTCGGCCTGCGCCCACTTGGCGCCGAAGCCGCTGGGGCTGGCGCCGACGACCGCCGCCGGCTTGCCGCCCAGCGCGGAGGCGCCGTAGGGACGGGAGGCCCAGTCCAGGGCGTTCTTGAGCTGGCCGGGGAGGGAGTGGTTGTACTCCGGGGTGGCGAACAGCAGGGCGTCGGCGGCGTTGATGGCGGCACGCAGCGCCAGCACACCCGCGCCCGGCTCGGCCTCGTGGTCCTCGTTGAACGGCGGGACCTCCGCAAGTCCGTCCCACACCTCCAGCTTCACTTCGGTGCCGGCCAGTGCACCGGCCGCGCGCAGGATGGCGCTGTTGACGGAGCCGGCGCGCAGGCTGCCGGATATGGCGAGGACGCGAAGGGTGCCGGTGGACAGGTCGGTGGCGTTCATGGGAATGGGTACTCCTGTGGTGAGGATGTGGTGAGGAAGGGCATCGCGCTGTGTTCCCTCCCAGCATGGGCCAAGCCCCATAGGGCTCAGGCAAGATGAAGGCGGATCTGTCAGGTCCGTGCCGTCGGTGCGCCGGCGCGGGCCGTCAGTCCCGGCTCAGCAGGGTGTCGATGACCGAGTCCAGATAGGCGGCCCGGTCCGCGGCGGCCGGCAGCGCACCGCGCACGGCGTGGGCCAGCTGGGCGTGGCCCAGGTAGGCGGTGTAGCCGAGCAGTCCGCGGCGGCGGGCCTCCTCGGGCGCGAAGCCGAGCTCGCTGAAGAGGCCGGCGATGTAGCCGATCCGGCGCTCCGTCACGCGTCGCAGCACCGCGGCGACCTGGGGGTGCGCGGAGGTGGCGAGCAGGGAGAGCTCGAGCGGGTCCCGGGCCGCCGCCGCGGTCGCTTCGGCGAACAGCCTGCGCAGCCGTCGCAACGGGTCGGGTTCGGGGGCGAGTGCGGTGATCAGGTCCTCGGTGCCGACCTCTTCCCAGCGGTGCAGCGCGGCCTCGATGAGCGCCTCGCGGTTGGTGAAGTGCCAGTAGAAACTGCCCTTCGTGGTCCCCAGCCGGGCGGCGAGCGGCTCGACCGCGACGGCGGCGAGGCCGCCTTCGCCGATGGCCCTCAGGGCGGCGTCCGCCCAGTCCCGCGCGCTGAGCCTGTGACGTCCGCTGCCGTCCTGCGGGTTCCGCTCTCGCCGTTGCACCATGGCCGTACGCTACCGTACGGTAAACATACGCAAGCGTATGGAGGGGGAGGGCCCGCCGTCACGGGGGTCGGCAGGCCCTCCCACGCCTCGTTCGCGCTTCGCCGTCAGGTCGGATCACGCACCACCGTTCCCGTACGACGAAATGGATGCAGCATGACCACCGATCAGCACAACCCGGATGCCGAGTCGTTGTTCACCACCGCCCTGCGGCTCGCGCGGGCGAACCCCAACGGCTTTCTGACCACTCAGGACGGCCTCGGCGCGCACACCCGCCTGGTCGAGCACGTCTGCGTCGACGACGACGGCTCGGTCTGGATCGGTACGAGCCCACGGTCACGCAAGGCGACCGACGTCGCGCAACGGCCCCGGGTCACCTACGCGATCGAGGACCGTGGCGCCGGCGCCTACACCGTGTTCAGCGGGCAGGCCCGCATCGAGGACGGCCTGCAGGAACGTCTCAGCCACTGGAAGGACAGCTTCGCCGCGTTCTTCCCCGCCGGACCGGACGGGGACGACTACGTCCTGCTGCGGCTGCGCCCGGACCGCATCGAGCTGATGGACTTCAGCCGCCGGGTCCATCCCGAGCCCTTCGGCCTGGTGCCGGCGGTCATCGAGCGGCGCGGCGCACGGTGGGAGCGGACGCCGGCCGACCGCCGGGCCTGACCGGCCGCCCGGCGGGAGTCGGCCGGCGGGCGCGGTCAGCTCTTGACGGCTCGCAGGATGACGAACTTCGGGTCGCTCGCGACGACCTCGCAGTTGCCGAAGAGGCGGCGCAGCTTCGCGTGGTAGCCGAGGTGGCGATTGCCGATGACCCACAGTTCGCCGCCGGGGCGCAGCGCGTTGCGGGATCCGGTGAACATGCGCCAGGCCGTGGTGTCGGTCGTCGCCTGGTGGGTGTGGAAGGGGGGGTTGTTCAGGACGAGGTCCACCGACTCCGCGGGCACGGCCGACAGGCCGTCGCCCACGAGGAACTCCGCCGTGGCGCCCGGTCCGGCATTCGCCCGGAACGTCGCTTCCGCCGAGGCCACCGCCTGGTAGGACTCGTCGATGAAGACCACGTCGGCCTCGGGGTTGCCCAGTGCCGCGGCCGTGCCGACGACGCCGTTGCCGCAGCCGAGGTCGACGATGCGCTCGGGGCCCCGGTGCCGCGGCAGGTGGGGCAGGAGGAAGCGGGTGCCGATGTCGAGGCGCTCGGCGCAGAAGGTGCCCGCGTGGTTGGTGACGGTCCGCCCGGAGACCACACCGATGCCGTCGGGCAGCGCGTAGCTGTGCGGCCACGGGTTGGCGGCGCGCTCGGTCCGGGGGCCGGGCGTGCAGAAGATCAGCCGGGCCTTCTTCACCGCCAGCGACGTGCGGGTCGGCCCGAGGATGCGTTCGAACAGTTTCAGCGTCGAGGTGTGGATCTCGGTGACCCGGCCCGTGCCGATGACGACGGTGCCCTCGTGGACGCCGGGCGCGAGACGGTGCAGCTGGTCCTCCAGGAGCGCCAGGCTCTTGGGCACCCGGATCAGCAGCACGTCGATGCGGTCCGGCGGTGTGTCCCTGGTGGACAGCAGTCGCACCGTGTCCGCCGCGATGCCGTTGCGCGCCAGGTTCGCCCGCGTCGCCTGCTGGGTGAGGAAGGAGTCGGTGATCTGCACCGGGTGGTGCGCGGCGAGCGCGGTGGCCAGGGCGCCCCACCGGTCCCCCACCACGACCACGGTGCCCGACAGGTCCGCCGGCGCGCCGTCGCTTCCGGCGAGGTGCCGCAGCAGGTACTCGTCGGCGGCGTCCCAGGCGCGCAGCGGGTCGCGGGGGTCCTCGGGGAAGCGGGCGAGAGCGAGCTCGCCCCATGGCGTCGTGAAGCGGTTCATTATGTCCTCAGGCTATCCGAACCCCCGGCGTGCCCCGGCAGTCCGGCGGCGCGCTCCGCCGCCCGTCGCGGATGCGGCGGCCGGCCCGCGGGCACCGTCGCGGTGCGTCCTCACAGGGCGTCCTTGCGCTGGAGGTAGCCGAAGCACGCCCAGCCGGGGAGCACGGGGAGCCAGAAGACGAGGACGCGGTAGAGCAGGACCGCCGGGGTCGCGATCTCGATGGGCACATGGGCGAGCCCGACGAAGGTTCCGATCAGCGCGCCCTCGATCGCCCCGATCCCGCCGGGCGTGGGGGCGGCGGAGCCGACCGCGTTGGCCGTCAGGAAGACCACGGCGACGGCGGCGATGCTCGCGGAGCCGCCGAAGGCGCGCAGCGAGGCGTCCAGGCAGGCCACGAACGCCGCCGTGAGCAGCAGGTATCCGCCGAAGCCGACGGCCAGCCGGTAGGGGCGCTGCAGCAGGTCAAGCAGGTGGGGGACGACCCCGGCGAGCAGCGGGCGCAGCCGGGCCACGACGTAGCGGCGCAGGGGCGGGACGGCCGTGACGGTGAGGACGAGGACCGCGGCGGTCAGCAGTCCCGCGACGACGGTCCGGGACGGGGCGAGGTCCCTGCCCTGCTCCATGCCGCCGATGTAACCGAAGGTGAACAACAGCACGAGGTGACAGGCGAGTCCGGCCAGTTGTGAGACTCCCACGCTGGCCACGGCCTGTACGGGGCGGATCCCGGCCTTCTGCAGGAAGCGGGTGTTGAGGGCCACGCCGCCGACCGCGGCGGGGGTCACGAGCTTGACGAACGATCCCGCGAGCTGGGCCAGCAGGGTCCTGCCGAAGGGGAGTCTGCCGGGGACGAAGCCGATGAGGCACATGGCGGCCGCCAGGTGGCTGAGGGCCGCCGCGGCGAACGCGGCGAGGACCCAGGCGCCGTTCATGCCGGCGAGGTCGATCTGGGTGGCGGGGAACGTCGTGAGCAGGGAGTAGACGGCGAAGGCGCCGCCGATGGAGGTGAACAGCGTCCTGGGCCTGAAGCGTTCCAGGCGGACCGGGGCAGCCGGGGTCTCGGGGACCATGTCCAGGATGTGCCGGCGGATGCGCGAGAGCAGGTCCCCGTCGGTGCTGCCCTCGCCGCCGGCCGGTGTTCCGGCTTTGCGTTCCCTGTTGAAGCGGCGCAGGTCGGCGCGGGTGGACCGGCTCAGGCCGATGGGCTGGAGCAGGGGCAGTGCGGCGGCCACCCGTGCGGGGCCGAGCACCCCGGCGGCCGTGGTGACCGCCCGTCCGGGCCCGGCACGCAGCGCGACGGTGGTGAGCAGTTGCGCGATGTCCATGCGCAGGACGAAGTCGCCGGCGGCTATGTCGCCGTGGGAGAGGTTGACCAGGTGGCCCGGGCCCTGCGGCACGGCCAGCAGTGACTCGCCGGTCAGGCGGCGGTGCGCGATCTGCCGCTCCTGCAGTGCCCTGACCGATTCCCACAGGCCCGTCAGCAGGTCGTCGGTGACCTCGGCGTCCGGCAGTTCGTCGAGGGTGCGCCCCGCGAGGTGTTCGTAGACCAGGATCACCGCGTCGGGGCCCAGTTCGGCGGTGGCGGCCAGGCGGGGGGCGCGGGCGCCGGCGGCGGCCGCCGCGTAGGAGATGAGGGCCTCGTGCTCCAGGGCCTGGCGCGGTGAGCGCGGGCTGGGCCGTACGGCGACGGAGCGCAGCCGCATCCGGCGCCAGAGGCGGTAGAAGAAGCCGGATGCCTGCTGCTCGCGGTCGATGACGTGGACGTCGAGCGGCGGGCCCTGCTGTTGCGCGACGTAGTAGCGGTGCGTGCCGCCGGGCCCGTCGGGGGCGCGGTGGGCGCCGACCGGCCGGAACCCGGCCCTTCGCAGTTCCACGAGCAGATTGCGGCCGGTGGGCCGGGCGTTGGGCGAGCCGATCGCGTACCGGGTGCCGTAGGCGACCGTCAGGCCGAGCAGCACGGTCAGGACCAGGGACATCGGGGCGGTGTAGCCGCTGATCAGCTCGGTGCCGCCGTTGAGGATGACGACCGACCACAGGGCGACACGCCAGCGCGGCCGGCAGCCGGCGGCGGCGGTCGTCATGTAGGCGATGACCGGGACGAGATAGCCGTGGACGGGGTCGGTGACGCCGCCGCCGGGCTGTGGGGAGCGGGTCAGGGCGTCGCGGATGCCCTCGCCCGCGCCCCGGACGACCCACCAGTCCATGCCCAGGGTCAGGCAGTAGGCGAGGACGGCGGCCAGGACACAGTCGGCCAGGCGCAGGCCGTCGCGCCGGGCGAGGCGTTCGACGCTGAAGGCGAACGGTACGAGAAGGACGGCGACGCCCGAGAGGAGACCGGCCAGGGTGGTGGACAGGCCGTGGACCTTGGTGGCGCCGGAGGTTATGTCGCTGGTGATGCCGGTGGTGGTGTTGTGGGCCACGCCGGCCAGCACGAGGACGGCGACGACGCCGAGCAGCGCGGCGAGGAGGCGCATCAGGTCCGAGGGCCGGTGCACGCGGGCCGCGAGCAGCGGCTCGTCGACGCGCACCCGGGGTCCGCCGGGCGGATGGCCCGGCCCGGGTTCCCGGCCGGGGTGACCGGCCCCGGCGTGACGCGGGGAGACGGTCACCGGTGGACGCGCCCGGCCGGTCCGGCGGCCGCCCGGCGCTCGTCCCCGGGTATCCCGTGGGGCGCGGCGACGTCGGTGCGGACGGGAGCGGCCCGGAACACCCAGGTGCGATACGCCCAGAATCGGAAGAGGGTGGCCAGGCCGAGGCCGGCCACGTTCTTCGCGGCATTGTCGGACAGGGCGGAGGTATAGCCGAATCCGTAGTGGGACAGCGCGAGAATTCCGTTTTGTATGGCCATTCCTATGCCGCTGAACACAACGAAGAGGGCGAATTCCCGGGAGCGGCGGCTACTGGAGCGACTGCGGTACGTCCAGTACCGGTTGCCCAGATAGGTGGCGAGGACCGCTACCGCCGAGGCGATGAGGCCGGAGCGGACGGGCTGCAGGTGCAGCAGGTGCAGGCACGCGTTGAACACCGCGGTGTCCACGATCCACCCCATGCTTCCCACAGCGCCGAACCTCACGATTTCGCCGTCCGTCCCCTGGGGTCGCCGGCGCGGCATTCCCGGTCCGTTCCTCATCGTGTCGCATGCCCGTCTGTCGGTCGGATGAATGGATCCAACACATGCTATGCGCCGGGGATTTGTCCGCGCCGCGTCCCCGGCGTCGCCGTTCGGCCGGAACTCGCCGGCCCGGGCCGTGGCGCCGGTGCCCGCCCCTCCTTCCTCCGAACGGGCGAAACGACCCGTGGAACGTTGGGCGCCGGGCAGATATCCCATGGCAGGGCGGGCAGATATCCCATGGCAGGAAAACGGTGTCCAGGGGCGGCTCAGGGGGCTGGCATTTGCATGTTGTGACCCTTTTCGGGACGGTCGCGCGGGACTTCGCGGGCGCCGTCGTCGCTCTCACCGTGGCCTACAACCTCCCTCTGTGGACCCTGGGCGTGACCTTCGCCCGGCGCCACAGCAGCACGCTGCGCGGCCAGGTCGCGCTCGACCGGGAGCCGCCCGTTCCGCTGCCCGGCGGCTGGAGTGTGTTCGCACTGGTTCCGTGCCTCAACGAGGAGCGGGTGATCACCAATACGCTGCGGGCCCTGCTGAGCGGGCAGCCCGGCGTGCGCGTGGTCGTCGTCGACGACGGCAGCGACGATGCCACCGCCCACCTCGTGGACGCCGCGGCCTGCGACCGGATCACCGTCGTCCGCAGGGTTCCGCCCGAAGCCCGGCAGGGCAAGGGTGCGGCGCTCAACGCGGGGCTGCGCGCGGTGCGCCGCCGCGTCGAGGAGGAGGGGCTGGATCCGGGGCGGGTACTGGTGTGCGTGCTGGACGCCGACGGCCGGATGACGCCCGGCGCCGCCGCCGCGGTGGCCACCCTGTTCGACGACCCCGCGGTGGGCGGCGCGCAGCTGGCGGTGCGGATCCGCGGGCGCGAGCACTGGGCGCTGCGGTTCCAGGACCTGGAGTTCTGGGGGCTGAGCGCTCTGGGGCAGTTCGGGCGGGCGGCCTGCGGGTCGGTGAGCATGGCCGGCAACGGCCAGTTCACGCGTCTGGCCGCCCTGGACGGCATCGGGCCGCGGCCGTGGTCGCACTCCCTGACCGAGGACCTGGATCTGGGCATCAGCCTGGCGGTGCACGGCTGGACGGTCACCACCACCACCGGCGCCTACGTCTCCCAGCAGGGCCTGACCTGTCCGCGCCGTCTGCTGCGTCAGCGCACCCGCTGGTACCAGGGTCACATGAGCGCGATCACGCGCCTGCCGGAGCTGTGGAGTTCGGCGGCCGGCGCCTGGGCCCGGGTGGAGCTCACCGCCTATCTGCTGATCCCGTACGTGACGACCCTGCCCTGGTCGGTTCTCCAGCAGTATCTGCTCCTCGCCACGGTCCGAAGGGGGTTCACCGGCGCGGCGGCGGGCCCGGCCGGATACCTGGCGTCCTATGCGGCGTGCCTGGTCTGCGCCCTGCTGTACTGGCGGCGCACCGACGACCTGCCGCTGTGGAAGGCCGTCGGCTATTCCCTCACCCAAGTGCTGTGGTTCTATGTCGGCTTCGTCGCGGTCTGGTGCGCCACGTGGCGTCTTGCCACGCGCCGCAGCAACTGGGCGAAGACCGAACGGGCCGAGGAACGGGCGACCGCCGTCGGCGGTGTCCCGGGACGCGGCGCTGTACGGCTGCCCGGTGTCCGGCCCGTGGGAGAGGAGGGCCGCGGACGGTGAACGGTTTTCCGGCGGCTGTCGCACGCAGCGCTCATCGTTGGAAGGTGAACCGCAGCAGGCTCGCATGGCCCTGCTCGAACAGCCGCACCGAGGCACGCAGACACCGTTCGTAGTCGCCCGTCGTCTCGTCGCCGACGAGCGCGACGGCCCTCTCCCGCGCGGCCAGGAGCCGCTCCAGCCAGCAGCGGCAGGTCCGGGCGTAGTCGTCGTGGTCGTTGCGCACCCGCAGGCACGTCAGGATGCCGGAGCTCGCCTCGTGGATCTCGGCCAGGCCCGGGAGCTGGGAGCCGGGGAAGAGCGTCAGCGCCATGAGCATCGCGTCCCGTGCCGCCTGCGGGCCCTTGGCCGGATATCCCCCGGCGATGGTCTGGAGGCTGAGCCGGCCGCCGGGGCGCAGCCAGGAGCGGCACCGGGAGAAGAAGGCGCGGTAGCCGGCGACCTTCTCCTCGCGGGTCAGGTGCAGGCCGGCGACGTGCTCGAACGCTCCGGCGCACAGGATCGCGTCGTACGGTGCCTCCGGCCGGTGATCCGTCCAGCCCTCCAGCCGTACCTCGCCGCGCGGCCGGGCCCGGACGCGGGCCCGGGCGGCCTGCTGCCGGCTGAGGGTGAGGCCCACGGCGTGCCGGACGCCGTGGGTGCGGACCAGGCGTTCGAGGGTGCCGCCCCATCCGCAGCCGATGTCCAGCACCCGGGCGGCCCCGGCTGCCGCCGCCTGGGCGACGTGGTGGTCGATCTTGCGGATCTGGGCCTGTTCCAGACTGTCGCCCGCGGCCCACAGGGCGCAGGAGTACGTCATCGTGGGGTCCAGCCACAGGGCGTAGAACGCGTCGGGAGGCCCGCTACCCGGTCGGGTCGGCATCTCCCCGCTCCCCGCCCGGTACGGCTGCGCGGCCGCCCGTCCGCGCTGTCGCCTGTTCGGGCGCCTCCAGTTCCTTGGGTTCCGGCCGCTGCGGCGGGAGATACGGTGCCGGCTCGTCGGCGTTCCTGCCGGTGGCCAGGCCGAGCCTCAGGTGGATGATGCGGGCGATGTCGGCGATCGTGCCGTCGCTGCGCAGCAGTTCCATCGGCGGGATGTCGACGTCGTACTGCCGGCGGAGCGAGGCCAGGACGTCCGTGGCCATCAGGGAGTCCACGCCGTAGGTGTCGATCCTGCGGTGGTGGTCGATCTGTTCGACGGGCAGTTGCGCGACGTCGGCGAGCGCCTGGGCGAGGGAGTCGGCGATGAACTTCTCGGACTCCTCGGGCGTCATCCCGGAGAGCCTGGCCAGGATCTGGTCCCGGGTCGGGGCACCCGGGTCGCCCAGGGCGGGTACCAGGACGGCGAAGCGCGGCACGCCCATGCTGCGCAGGAGCGCGCGCAGCACGGACCAGTTGTAGCGGCCGGTCCCGGCCACGTCCCGGTCCGCGGTGAGGAACTCCTCCACGACCTCGAACACCTCATGGGGAAGGACCACCTCGATCCCGATCTGGGTCATGGTGCCCTGGAGGTTGTTGCGGGCCACATAGCCCGTCCCGCCGATCGCCCCCAGGGCGACCGCGGTCGCCCGCAGGCCTTCGTGGCAGCGCTTGCGAACCAGCGCCTCCAGGTAGAGGTTGCCCGCCACGTAGCTGGACTGGGCGACGTGGCCGACGGTGGTGACGGCCGAGGAGTACGCCAGGAACAGATCCAGGGGCCGGTCCCGGCTCACGGCGTCGAGCACCGCCCCACCGCCCATCTTGGGGGCGAGGCCGGCCCGGAACCGCTCGTCGGAGAGCTTGGCCAGGAAGGCGTCGTCCAGGTGCATGGCGGAGTGGACGACACCACGCAGCGGATGCCCCCGCGCCTCGGCCTCGGCGACCACTCGCCGCACCGCCTCGGCGTCGCACACGTCCACGGCGTACGCTCTGGCCTCGACTCCTCGGGCGGCCAGGTCCGCCAGCAGGCCGGGCGCCTCGGGCGAGCCGGCCCCGCGGCGGCCGATCAGGGCGAGGTGGCGTGCGCCCCGGCCGGCCAGCCAGCGGGCGGTCGTCGCGCCGAAGCCGCCGAGACCGCCCGCCACGAGGTAGGTGCCCCCCGGGTCGAAGCTCGTGGGCCGTACGGTGCGTTCGACCGTCAACGGCTCGTCCAGCGGGTCGAAGGCCACGACGACCTTGCCGATGTGCCGCGAGTGCTGCATGAGCCGGAACGCCTCGGTCACGCGCGCGGCCGGATGGACGCTGTGCAGCAGCGGCCGGTAGCGGCCGCACCGGACCAGCGAGGTGACCTCGGCGAACTGCTTCATGGCCAGTCCGGGGTCGTGCAGGAGCCGGCTGAGGTCGACGCCGAAGAACGCGATGTTCTTGTCGAACGGGCGCAGCCGCAGCGGCTTGTCCTCGTGGATGTCGCGCTTGCCCAGCTCGATGAAGCGGCCGCCCGGGCGCAGCGCTTCCAGGCCGCGCTGGATGGCCGCCCCGGCCAGGGAGTTCACCACGACGTCGACGCCCCGGCCGCCGGTGATCTCGCGGACGTCCTCGGCGAAGCGCAGGGAGCGGGAGTCCAGGACGTGCTCGACGCCCAGCATCCGCAGCAGGTCGCGCTTGATGGTGTTGCCGGCGGTCGCGATGACGTGCGCGCCGCGGCGGCGGGCGAACTGCAGCGCCGCCAGACCGACGCCGCCGGTGCCGCCGTGCACCAGTACCGTCTCGCCGGCCGCGAGCCGCGCCAGGTGCCCCAGCGCGTAGTGAACGGTCAGGAAGACCACCGGCAGGGTGGCGGCCTCGGTGAACGTCATCCGGTCCGGCATCCGGCCGAGGGCGTGCTCGCTGGTGACGACGTGGGAGGCGAAGGTGCCGGGCGCCAGGCCGAAGACGCGGTCACCCACCGCGACGGTGGTCACGCCGGGGCCGGTCGCTTCGACGGTCCCGGCACATTCCATGCCGGGTCCGGGCTGCCGTGCCAGCCGCTGGGCCCCTTCGACGGGGGGCAGCACCCCGACCGTCTGCATCAGGTCCCGGTAGTTCAGCGCCGCCGCGCGCACCGCGACGATCACCTCGCCGGGGCCGGGTCCGGCCGGGGGCTCGCTCTCCGTCCAGGCCAGCCGGTACGCCAGCCCCGGGTCGCGCACCTCCAGGGCGAAGGCCGGCACCTCGCGACTGTCGGCGGTGCCCTGCGGGGTCTCGGTCACATCGACCACCCGGGGCACGAAGCGTCCCCGGGCCGTGAGGGCGATCTCGTCCTCGTCGGTCGGGGTGAGCAGTTCGCGGGCGACGCGGCGGCCGTCCCCGGCCGGGTCGCCGACGGTACGTTCCAGGGAGACGCGCCGCACCGTCAGCCGGGGGTGCTCGTTGGCCAACGTGCGGGTGATGCCCCAGGTGGCGGCGTCGACGGGGACCAGGGGGCGTTCGGGGGCGGGCAGTGCGCCGCCGGG
The DNA here is from genome assembly GCF_040638465.1 of Streptomyces sp. NPDC026206. Taxonomy (NCBI): domain Bacteria; kingdom Bacillati; phylum Actinomycetota; class Actinomycetes; order Kitasatosporales; family Streptomycetaceae; genus Streptomyces; species Streptomyces sp. NPDC026206. The sequence continues at coordinate 41,858 of NZ_JBEZYL010000010.1, read as the reverse complement.
CCGGGACACCAGCCACAGGGCGGGCCGGCAGCCGTCCGGCAGATCCTCGCAGGCGACCGCGATCGCCCGCAGCACCGCGGCGCGGCGGGTGGTGAGGTCGAGCAGTTCTGCGGGGGACGCCTCGTGGCCGTCGCCGTCCAGGAGGAGGACGACGGACACGGCGGCCGCGTCCCGGGGGATCAGCTCTCCCCACTCCTCGGGGGTGCGGGCGGCCGGTGCGCGCAGGACGCGGCCGCCCACGGTCTCCAGTGCCCGGGCCACCTCGTCGGGCAGTTCTCCGGTGGCGTGCTCGCCGGTGACGATCCATGGCGTCGTCCCGTCCGCGGACGGCAGGGCCGCGGGCGCCACGGGGCGTTCGGGGGCGGCTGCCAGGAGCACGGACCCGTGGGCGCCCGCCCCGCGGCACTCGTCGCCGGTGCGGGCCACGTCCGTGAAGCCGCACTCCCGCAGCAGCCGCGGCCACCGCGAGGCCGGCAGCAGCAGCACGTCGGGGCGCAGGTCGTGGTCCGTGTGGGCCCAGAAGCTCTCGAGGGCGCCGAAGAACAGCGCCATGTCCTCGATGTCGTGCTGCTCGATCACCAGGAGCTGGCCGCCGGGGGCCAGGAGGCGGTTGACCCGGGTGAGAGCGCGCCTGAGGTCCTTGGCCGTGTGAAGGGCGTTGGACGCCACGATCAGGTCGAAGGCACCCTCGGCCAGACCCTGTCCGGCCGGGTCGGTGTCCAGGTCGAAGGTGCGGTAGTCGACGAAGTCGTAGGCGCTGAAGCGTTTCTCGGCCCGGCCGAGGAAGAGCGCGGACAGGTCGGTGAAGACGTAGCGGGTGCGTTCGGGCGGCAGCAGCGGCAGCAGGGCGGCCGTGGTGCCGCCCGTACCGGCACCGATCTCCAGGACGCGCAGCGGCCGGTCGGCGGGCCAGTGACCGTTGATCGTCGTGAGGAGTGCCTGTGCCAGGCGGTTGTGGAAGCGGCACCAGGGTGCGATGTCGAAGAAGTGCTCCATCAGTTCGGCGCCGCCCTCGGCGAGGAGCTCCATCGGGTCCTTCGTCCCCCGCACCACCTCCCCCAGGGTCCGTCCGTGGCTCGCCGACAGGGCGATCTCGGCCGCGTAGGCGGGAAATTCACGCACCAGCCGCTGCGCGGCATGCCGCGCCGTCGTCCCGCAATCGGTCAGCCGCCATGTGCCGTCCTCCTCCCGCTTGCCGAGGCCACGGGGTTCGAGCATGGACAGCATGAACACACACAGCCGCCGCAAGTGCGGAGCGACGTCCGGGCCGACGATCTCGTCCGTGGTGAAGGGCACCGACGCGTCGGGCAGGACTCCGGCGACGAACTCCGCGACGCCCAGTGCCATGGTGTGCTTGAGCCGCAGCCGCAGCGGCCCGTAGCGCAACTGCCGCCATGCTGCTCGCATTTCGTCGATCCGTGGCTGAGCGGCGGCCAGGATGGCGGACGGCGCGGGCAGGGGCGAGGGGGCGGCGGGGACGTCCATGTGGGGCTGTGCCCGCATGACGCCCGCGTATCGGGTCAGCGGCGTCGTGCGCAGGCCGTCGAAGCGGCGCAGCCGGCAGCCCTCCAGCTCGGCCATGACGGTGCCGTCGTCGTCCGTGACGGTGATGTCCCAGCAGATCTCCGTCCCCGTACGGCCACGTTCGCGCAGGTGGAACAGGCCCTGTCGCGGGGGTGCCTGCCAGAGTCGGAGGGCGTCGATCGCGCCGGGCAGGAAGGCGTGCTGTCGCTTCAGGGCTCCGGTCATGAGCGGGAGCCCGGCCTGGAGCGCCCCGTCCAGCAGGGCCGGGTGGACCTCGTAGTCGTCGCAGGGCGCCTCGTGCCGGTAGCCGGCGAGGACTTCGCCGTCCCCCACGCGCAGGGTGCGCAGGGTACGGAAGGCGGGCCCGTAGTCGAGCCCGGCCGCCGCGACGGTCCGGTAGAGCTCCTCCGGGCTCGCCTCCTCGCCGCACCGCTGCCGTACCGCCCCGACGTCGAGGGGGGCGGGCCGTGCGCGCAGCAGCCGGCGCACCCGCCCCCGGGCGTGGTGCACCGGCTCCCCCACGCGTCCGGTGGCGCTGGTGATCGTGACCGCACCGTCGTCCTGGGACACGCTCAGGTACAGATGGGTGCTCGCCGGGTTCTGCCACGGAACGGGCAGCACCCGTGTGATCTCCAAGTGCTCCAGCTCCGCCCGGGCGCCCAGTACCCGCCGGCCCGCGGCCAGCGCCATCTCGGCGTAGCCGGTGGCGGGCAGGACCACCGAGCCGCCGACCCGGTGGTCGGCCAGCCAGGGCACGAGCACGGGCTCGACGGTCCCGTGCCAAGTGGGTGCGTACAGCGACATCCGGTCGCCGAGCAGCGGGTGGTCCACTCCCCCGTCGCGGAAGGTGCCCGTCCATGCGCCGGGCGATCCGTTCCAGTGCCGCTGCCGCTGCCAGGGGTAGGCGGGCAGGCCGGCGACGCGTCCGGGGACGGGGAAGTGGACGTCCCAGTCCAGCTCCGCGCCGGCGGCGGCCAGTGCGGCGACGGCGGTGCTGAGCGCCGCCGGTCCTTCGCCGTCCTTGACGAGGGTGGGCACGACGGCGACGGGCGCGGTGCACTTCTCCGTCAGCCGGCGCAGGTAGGGCCGCAGGATGGGGTGCGGGCCGACGTCGACGAACACGTCGTACCCCTGGCCCAGGAGGTACTCGACGGCGGGGGCGAACAGCACGGGCTCGCGCACGTTGCGCCACCAGTACGCCGCGTCCAGCTCGGGTCCCTCGACGGCGCCGCCGGTGACGGTGGAGACCATGGGGATGCGGACGGGGGCGGGGCGCAGTCCGGCGAGTGCCGTGGTCAGCGGTTTCTCGACCGGGTCCATGGCGGGGCTGTGGAAGGCGTAGTCGACGTCGAGGACGGTGCAGGCGACGCCCTGGCGCGCGAGGTCGTCCGTGAGGGCGGCCAGCCGGTCCCCGGGGCCCGAGACCGTGACGTCGCGGCCGGTGTTGACGCAGGCGACCGTCAGGCCCGGGTGGGCCTCGACCGCCTTCTCGGCCCGGTCCAGGGGCAGGGACACGGCGGCCATGCGCCCCGCGCCGGCGGTGGCGGCCTGGGCGCTGCCGCGTGCGGCGATCACGCGGGCGGCCTCCGCCAGCGTCAGGGCACCGGCCACGTACGCGGCGGAGATCTCACCGACGCTGTGCCCCACTACGGCCGCCGGTTCGACGCCCCGCTGCCGCAACACCTCGACCAGGGCGAACTGGACGGCGAACAGCAGGGGCTGGGTGATCTCCGTGGCGGCGATGCGGGTGGCGAGCGCCGGATCGGTCAGGGCCTGCGTCACCGACCACCCCGTGTGGGGGGACAGCAGCGCGTCGACGGTCTCGATGGCGCCCCGGAAGACCGGGTCCCCGGCCAGGAGGTCCGCCCCCATGCCGGCCCACTGCGCGCCGTTGCCGGAGAACGCGAAGACGATGCGCCCACGGCTGACGCCTTCGGCCACCGCCGAGGCCTGCCCGGCGGGGGCCGGGTCCTGTGCGGCCGTGGCCTCCCCGGCCTGCGGCGTGGGCGCGTCGGGGGCAAGGGCAGGCGTGCCGCTGACGAAGGTGCCATGGTCGGACGGACCCTTGCCGAGCGTCCGGCCGACGGACGTGCCAAGCCCGGCCGGGGCCGTGCCATGCCCCTGCCCGGCCAGGGCCTCCGTGGCTTCCGGCGCGGGCGCGTCGGGGGCACGGGCAGGCGTGCCGCTGACGGAGGTGCCACCGCCGGCCGTGCGGCCGGCACCCGTGCCGCCGTCGCCGCCCGGCGCCGTCCCCTCGGCTTCCGGGATGCCCTGGGCCGCCGCCGGGTCCTCCGGGCCCGCGAGCCGGCCGGCGAGCGCGGTGAACCTGGCGGCAGCGTCTGCGGGGTCCGTGGCGAGCACCGCGGCGCGGTGCGGGTGCTTGCCGCGCCGCAAGCAGGCGGTGTACGCCAGGTCGTAGAACTCCTGCGGGCCGGCCTGCGCCATCCGGTCGGCGGTGCGGCGGACCGCCTCGGCCAGCGCCTCCCGGGACCGGGCCGAGACCACCACCGGCCGGGCCGCGTCCGGCGGCGGGGCCACGGGACGGGCGGCGGGGGCCGGGGGCGGCGCGAGGATCGCGTGGGCGTTGGCGCCGCCGAAGCCGAAGGAGTTGACCCCGATCACGGCCCGTTCGCCCATGTCCGCCTCGCGGCACTCCACCGCGGGCGACAGCCGCAGGGCGGCGAAGTCGACGTGGGGGTTGGGCGACGCGCAGTGCAGGGTCGGGGGGATGACGCCGTGGCGCAGCACGAGCAGCGCCTTCAGCAGGCCGGCCATGCCGGAAGCCGGCTCCAGGTGCCCGAGGTTGGACTTGACCGAGCCGATCGGGAGCTCGCCGTGTGTGCGGCGGCTGCCCAGGGCGCGGCCGATGGCCTCGCACTCGATGGGGTCACCGGCCGGGGTCCCGGTGCCGTGCGCCTCCAGGTAGGCGATGTCGTCGGAGGCGATGCCGGCGCGGTCGTACAGCGTCCGCAGCAGGCTCTCCTGGGCCTCCATCCGTGGCAGGGCGAGTCCCGGGGTCCGTCCGTCGCTGTTGGCGCCGCTGTCCACGATGACGCCGTGGACACGGTCCCCGTCGGCCGCCGCGTCGGCCAGCCGCTTCAGTACGACCACGCCGCCGCCCTCGGCGCGTACGTACCCGTCGGCACCGGCCGAGAACGACCGGCATCTGCCGGTCGGGGAGAGCATCGAGGCCTGGGAGAAGCCCACGTAGTGATAGGGACTCAGCAGCAGGTTGACGCCGCCGACCAGCGCGGCGCGGCCGGCCCCTGCCAGCAGGGTCTGGCAGGCCTGGACGAGGGCCACGAGCGAGGAGGAGCAGGCGGTGTCGACGGCCAGGCTCGGCCCGCGCAGGTCGAAGACGTGGGAGATGCGGTTCGCGGCGATCGAGGAGGCGGCGCCGGACATGGTGTACGCGTTGACGCTCTCGATCATGAGGAGCTGCAACGCGCCGTAGGAGTGGTCGGAGATGCCCACGAAGACGGCCGTGTCGGAGCCCGCCAGCGCCTGCGGGGACAAGCCCGCGTCGTCGCACGCCTCGGCCGCCAGCTCCAGCAGGAGCCGCTGCTGGGGGTCCATCTGTGCGGCTTCCTTGGGCGAGATGCCGAAGTAGTCGGCGTCGAACCCGCCGATGTCGTCGAGGAAGCCGCCCGCGCCCGTGTAGCTCTTGCCGGGGCGGGGCATCGAGGGGTCCACGAAGCGCGTGGCGTCGAAACGGTCGGCCGGGATGCTGGTGATGAGGTCGCGGCCCTGGAGCAGCGCCTGCCACAGCCCGTCGAGGTCGGCGATGCCGCCCGGCAGGCGGCAGGAGGCTCCCACCACCGCGATCAACCGGTCGCCGGGCACTGATCCATATCCGTCAACGCCCATGGTTCTCAGCCCTTTCCTCCAGCAGAGAGCAACCGGTCGCGACGCGACGCTGATATCACTTACCTCCCGGAACAGGGGCAAACGGACAATACCCCCTTAGCATGAACCGGACGAATAAGCGGACGAATAGACGCGACAACCACCCTGTGATGCACGGGACTTGAGGGCCGGGAGTGCGCAATCCGGCCGCCGGCCGTACTTTTCCCCTCCGTGCGTCGCGCCCCTGCGAAACTCACCCGAGTAGGTGACACCCGTTCGCGGATGCCCGCCCCCGATGTGGGCATCCACTCTGTGGCGCGGCGCAGGGAGGGATCACCAGTGAGCCGAACGAGCCGGAGGTCCCCCGAGGGCAGAACCTCCTGGAGGAAAGCGGCCGTTGTCGCGCTGCCCGCCGTGGTGGCCGTCGCCGCGATGGCCGTCGCGATGGCCGAGGGCGTACTGGCATCGTCCTTCGCGGTGTCGGGCAAGGCCTTCCAGGTGTCGTCGGGCAGGCTGTCGAGCAAGGGGCTGGCCTCGTTCGTGGGCGTCGGCCGGTCCGTCGGCGGCGAGGGTCACCCGGGCGCGCTGCTCGGCATCGGCGACGCACGGCTGTCGGACTTCTGCCAGTCCGCGAAGGTCGACACTCCCGTGGGGACAGTGGTGTTCAAGCTGACGGCCGGGGGCCGTGCCGGTGAGGTGGCGGTGCACAACCTGGTGCTCCACGGCCAGGATCTCGTCGGTGACGCGCACTTCGGGGACGTGGAGATCGGACGGGACGCCTCGACGCTGGACCGGGTGCCCGGGATCCGGGGCGCGGTGGGGCAGTTCGGGCTGCAGGCCGCCGATGTCACGGTGAGCGGTGTGAAGTCGCACGCCTGGTCCGCCACCGGCGGCGACCTCCGCCTCAAAGGGCTCTCCCTCGATGTGAGCCTCGACGGCCGGACGTGCTTCTGAGGACCGCCCGGGGACACGGCCCCTCCGGCCCGCCACCGCGCCGGCTCCGCCCCGGACCGGCCCGGCGGGCCCTGCGTGGCTGGCGGCGCACCCGCCCGTTCTGGGCGGGCGCGCTGCTGATCACGGGCGGCGTGGAACTGCTCGTCGTCCCGCTCGCGCCCTGGGCCGTGCTGGTCGGGCTGGGCCTCGGCGGCATCGCCGCGATCGGCATCGGGGCCGCGCTGACGGCCGCCGGCCTGTTCCTGTGGCTGCTTCCGCACACCCGCCACTACGTGGGCATCCACGCGGTGATCCTTGCGGTGGTGTCCTTCGCCGCCACCAACCTCGGCGGATTCCTCTTAGGCGCCCTGCTGGGCATTGCGGGCGGCGCCATGGGCTTCGCGTGGACGCCGGCGGACACGGCGGAGCACCGGGGGCCGGACGTTCCCGCCGCACCGGACGCCCCCGCCGCCCACGCCGCCCCCGATGGAGCCACCGCTGCGGATCACGCCCCGCGGCCCCCGGCCCCGCCCAAGGCCCTCGCGGCCGTGCTGCCCGTCGTCCTGCTCGCCGCGGTGGCCGCTCCGCCACGCGCGGAGCGGGCACCCGGCCCCGTCGCGGTGGTCCGGACACCGCCGACGGTGACCACGACACGGTTCGCCCCCACCGGCTTCACGCTCGCCAGGGTCGCAAAGGTGCGCACCGCGGACGGTCCGCGGAAGGTCATGGTGCTGAGGATGCGGGCGGCCTCGCTCGCCGACTACCGGCTGCGGTCGCACGACGGAGGGGAGGATTTCGCCCTGGATGTGGACGATCTGCGCCTGGGCGGCGATGTGACGCTCTACCTCACCCGGTTCAGCGGCTGCGTCCAGGGCCTGGTGTGCCTGACCTTCACCCCCGACACGCTGCCCGTGCCCCCGGTCGTACCGCCCTTCGTCTTCATGACGGACGTCGACGCCGAACAGGCCCTCGTCACCAGCGGCACCATCACCGCGGACGGGCTGCGCCTCGCCCCGGCCCCCAACGGCGTGATCACGCCATCATGACCGGACGCACGGCTGCCCGCGAAGACAGCTCCGCCCCGGCCGGGCGGATGCCGGCCGGGGCGGAGCAGGTGCGGAAGGAGGGCGGTCGCCCTCGGGGCCCCGGGTCGCCGACCGCCTCAAGGGGCGGTCGGCGGGGCCGGGGAGCCGTTCTCCTTCGGGTCGACGCGTCAGCCCAGGGTCGCGATGGCCTGGTTGAAGGTCGCCGACGGGCGCATGACGGCCGAGGCCTTGGCCGCGTCGGGCTGGTAGTAGCCGCCGATGTCGACCGGCGAGCCCTGCACCGCGATCAGCTCGTCGACGATGGTCCGCTCCTGCTCGGACAGCGTCTTGGCCAGAGCCGCGAACGCCCCCGCGAGCTGCGCGTCCTCGGTCTGCTTCGCCAGCTCCTGCGCCCAGAACAGCGCGAGGTAGAAGTGGCTGCCGCGGTTGTCGATGCCACCCAGCTTGCGGCTCGGCGACTTGTCCTCGTTGAGGAACGTGCCGGTCGCGCGGTCGAGCGTGTCGGCGAGGACCTTGGCGCGGGCGTTGCCCGTGGTGGTCGCGAGGTGCTCGAAGCTGGCCGCGAGGGCGAAGAACTCGCCCAGGCTGTCCCAGCGCAGGTAGTTCTCCTTGACGAGCTGCTGGACGTGCTTGGGCGCGGAGCCGCCGGCGCCGGTCTCGAACAGGCCGCCGCCGTTCATGAGCGGGACGACCGAGAGCATCTTCGCGCTCGTGCCGAGCTCGAGGATCGGGAACAGGTCGGTCAGGTAGTCGCGCAGGACGTTGCCGGTGACGGAGATCGTGTCCTCGCCGCGGCGGATGCGCTCCAGCGAGAACTCGGTCGCCTCGACCGGCGACATGATCTCGATCTGCAGGCCCTCGGTGTCGTGCTCGGGCAGGTACGCCTTGACCTTCTCGATGAGCTTCGCGTCGTGCGCGCGGTTCTCGTCGAGCCAGAACACGGCCGGGACTCCGGTCGCGCGGGCGCGGGTGACGGCGAGCTTGACCCAGTCCCGGATCGGCGCGTCCTTGGCCTGGCACATGCGGAAGATGTCGCCCGCGCCGACCGTCTGCTCCAGTACGACGTCGCCGGCGCCGTCGACGACCCGCACCGTACCCGTGGTGGGGATCTCGAAGGTCTTGTCGTGGCTGCCGTACTCCTCGGCCTTCTGCGCCATGAGGCCGACGTTCGGCACCGAGCCCATCGTCGACGGGTCGAAGGCGCCGTGGGCGCGGCAGTCCTCGATGACGGCCTGGTAGACGCCGGAGTAGCTGCTGTCGGGCAGGACCGCGAGGGTGTCGGCCTCCTGGCCGTCCGGGCCCCACATGTGGCCGGAGGTGCGGATCATGGCCGGCATGGAGGCGTCGACGATGACGTCGCTCGGGACGTGCAGGTTGGTGATGCCCTTGTCGGAGTCGACCATCGCCAGGGCGGGGCCCTCGGCGATCTCGGCCTCGAAGGACGCCTTGATCTCCGCGCCCTCGGGCAGCGACTCCAGGCCCTTGAGGATCCCGCCGAGCCCGTCGTTGGGGCTCAGGCCCGCCGCGGCGAGCGTCTCACCGTGCGCGGCGAACGTCTTCGGGAAGAAGGCGCGCACCACGTGGCCGAAGATGATCGGGTCGGAGACCTTCATCATCGTCGCCTTCAGGTGCACCGAGAACAGCACGTCCTCGGCCTTGGCGCGGGCGACCTGCTCCGTCAGGAACTCGCGCAGCGCGGCCACGCGCATGACGGACGCGTCGACGACCTCGCCCGCGAGGACGGGGACCGACTCGCGCAGGACGGTGGTGGTGCCGTCGTCACCGGAGAGCTCGATGCGCAGCGCGCCGTCCGCGGTGACGACCGCGGACTTCTCGGTGGAGCGGAAGTCGTCGGCGCCCATGGTGGCGACGTTCGTCTTCGACTCCGGCGTCCACGCGCCCATCCGGTGCGGGTGCGCCTTGGCGTAGTTCTTGACCGAGGCGGGGGCGCGGCGGTCGGAGTTGCCCTCGCGCAGCACCGGGTTGACGGCGCTGCCCTTGACCTTGTCGTAACGGGCGCGGATGTCCCGCTCCTCGTCGGTCTTCGGGTCGTCCGGGTAGTCCGGCAGCGCGTAGCCCTGCTGCTGCAGCTCGGCGACGGCCGCCTTCAGCTGCGGGATCGAGGCCGAGATGTTCGGCAGCTTGATGATGTTCGCCCCGGGAGTCCTGGCCAGCTCGCCGAGCTCGGCGAGCGCGTCGTCGATGCGCTGGCCCTCCTCGAGACGCTCAGGGAAGCCGGCGATGAGCCGCCCGGCCAGGGAGATGTCCCGGCGCTCCACAGTGACCCCGGCCGTCGAGGCATAGGCCTCGACCACAGGCAGGAAGGAATACGTCGCCAAGGCCGGGGCCTCGTCGGTGTGCGTATAGATGATGGTCGAGTCAGTCACCGGGTGCTCCGCTTCACGTCTGTAACATTGCTCGACATCAAGATATCTCGTGATGCTGTCCCTGTCGGCCCTGCCCCCACCCGACGGCCGGGGCGCGTCACCTCGCGGGGCGGCGGAGAGCACCGTTGCCGTCCGTCGGACAGGGCGCGCATGACGCGAACCCGGTCCCGGCGGGTCCGCGTCCGGCGTCACCATCCGAGCACGTTCCGTACCTCTCCCAGGTCGCAGGGCCGCGGCGCACACGCGTAAGAAACGCGCAGGAAAAAAGAACCGGCCGAGCGCCGGTTTTTTGTTATGCGGCGAGCGGTCCGAGGTCTCCCATGCACCGGGACGCCGATGTGGCGGTCAGGAATGAGGAGGGCGGAGCGTGACGGTGACGAATGTGACCGACGTGGTCGAGGCGGCGCAGGCAGGGGAGGCAGCCGCGCGGGAGGAGCTGGTCGCCGCCTGCCTGCCCTTGGTCTACAACATCGCCGGCCGCGCCCTGAACGGGCACGCCGACGTCGACGACGTGGTGCAGGAGACCATGATCCGGATGGTCGGCGGCCTGGCCGGGCTGCGCGACCCCGCCCGCTTCCGGTCGTGGCTCGTCGCGATCACGATGAACCAGATACGTCACCACTGGCGTACGGAACGTCAGGACGCCCCCGTCACCGGGCTGCAGGACGCCTTCGACGTGCACGATCCCGAGGCCGACTTCGTGGGACTGACCATCATCAGGCTCGGGCTGGAGGGGCAGCGCAAGCAGGCCGCGGAGGCCACCCGCTGGCTGGACGACGGCGAGCGGGCCGTGCTGTCCCTGTGGTGGCTGGAGGCCACGGGCGAGCTCACGCGTGCCGAGGTCGCCGCCGCCCTGGAGCTGTCCCCGCAGCACACCGCCGTGCGCGTCCAGCGCACCAAGATCCAGCTGGAGACCGCCCGGGCCGTCGTACGGGCCCTGACCACGACGCCGCGCTGCCGGGAGCTGGCCGGGGTCCTCGGCCTGTGGGACGGCGTTCCCTCTCCCCTGTGGCGCAAGCGCATCGCCCGGCACGCGCGCGGCTGCGGCGATTGCGGTGGGCACTGGTCCGCGCTGGTACCGGCCGAGGGGCTGCTCGCCGGGCTCGGCCTGGTCCCCGTCGGGGCCGCACTGGCCGGCCGGTGGGCCGAGGCAGCGTTGCGGGCCGTCCCCACGGCGTGCGGCACTGCGCTGCCTGCGGCGCCGGAGCACGTGGGCCTCCCGCCGGCCACGGACCGGGCCGCCCTCCCGCGAGGCGAGGGGGCGGGCGGGAGCTCCCGTGCCATCGCCCGGCCCGTCGTCGCGGCAGCCACCCTCGCGATCGTCGCCGGCGGTGTGCTGAGCGGCTGCGACTACTTCGCCGCCGCCCCGGAGGGTGCCGGGCCCCAGCAGCGCAGCGCCCCCGGCACAAACGTTTCGGTCTCCGCCCGGCCACTGGCCACCGCCCACTCCTCGCCGTCCGGGACCGCCCCGCCCGAGCGCACCGCCCCGGCTGCCGGCCGTTCCGCCGCGACGGGACGTCCGGCCCTTGGCGAGTCCGCCCGTGCCACGCCCGCCACGAGCCCGGCCGCCCCCGCGAGCACCGCACCGGCCCCGGCCGTGCCGCCCCGGGCGCCGGCCACAGGCGCACCGAGCGAGCAAGCACCGCACGATCCACTCGCGCAGCAGGTCACCCGCCTGGTCAACACCGAGCGCGCCAAGGCCGGCTGCGGGCCCGTGCGGCACAGCGTCGAGCTGGTGGCCGCCGCCGGGCAGCGCTCCGGCCACGCGGCGGCGCACGGCCGCCTCACCTACTCCGGGCGGACCGACCCGGGAGAGCGGGGAGGCGCGGACGACGCCGCCGGAGCCGGCCGCGCCGCCGCCACCGGTCACCGCTGGAGCTTCTCCGGCGTGAGCGGCGGCACCGGCCGGCCGAGCGCCGCCGCGGTCGTGACCGTGTGGATGAACGACTCCGGCCACCGCAAGGCCCTCCTCGACTGCTCGCTCACCGAGTTCGGCGTCAACGTCGACCTGGCCTCCGGCGTCCCGCGCTGGACCCAGGCGTTCGCCGCCCGCTGACCGACGCGCGCCCGCCCGTGGTCGCCGCAGGTGCCTGACCGCACCGCCGGCCGGCCCCCCACGCACCGCCGGGCGGGCCGCGCGTGCCCGGGGCCGACGGCCCACCGCAGTACCGACCCTCCCCCACCGAAGGGACTGCCCATGCGCACCTCGCATGCTCGTAGGAGACGTACCACTCACCGGCGCAGCAAGGTCCGGCGCCGGCTGATAGCGGCGGCGGCCGCGACCGCCGCGGCCGCCGCCCTCGCCGTCGGTGTCATCGGCGTCGGGTCCGCGACCGGCACCAAGAGTCCGCGCACCGGGGCGGAGAGCGCCCCGGCCGCCGCTGCCCGGCCCGTGCACAAGGCGCCGCCCACTCCCCTCACCTCCGCCCCCAAGGCGGACAAGCGCCGCGGCCTGGTCTACGAGGGCCTCGACCCGGCCCCCAAGGACGACCGCTGCGCCGGCGTCTACCGCGTCTCCCGGGCCGGCCTGTGCACCCACGGCCCGGACGCGCCGCCCAAGGGCGTCGACATCACCAAGAACACCCCGCCCGTGGCCAAGGGCACGTCCGCGCCCCCGGCCCTGACCGGGGACGGCGCAGGGGCCCCCGCGGCCGGCGAAGCGCTGCAGGGAGCGGCGCCCGCCCTGGACGCCCGTACCGGAAAAGTGGCGACCCCGGCGGCCCCGGCGGCCCCCTCCGGGGCCAGGACGGTCTGCGAGGGCGACGGCTCCACCGGCAACCGGGTTCAGGTGCTGTACGTCCACGGGCCCGGGCAGGACCGCTTCGGGCAGTACGCCGCCTCGTTCAAGCAATGGGCGGCCGAGACCGACGTCATCTACAGCGCGAGCGCCAAGGAGACCGGCGGCGAGCGGCACATACGCTTCGTCACCGAGGCCGACTGCACCGCCTCCGTCCTGAACGCCGAGGTCACGGGCGCGGCCATGCAGGACTTCAGCGCGATGAACAACGCGCTGGCCGCCAAGGGGTACGACCGCCGCGACCGCAAGTACATGATCTTCGCGGACGCCCAGGTCTACTGCGGCATCGGCACCTTCAACGGCGACGAGCGCCCCGGCCAGGACAACCTGAGCAACTTCGGCCCGTCCTACGGCCGTACGGACTCCGGCTGCTGGGGCGGCAGCACCGCCGCCCACGAGCTGGGCCACAACCTCGGCGCGGTCAACAACAGCGCTCCGCACACCAGCAAGGCGGCGCACTGCGTCGACGAGTGGGACATCATGTGCTACTCGGACGCGCCGTACTACCCCAAGATGCAGGTCCTGTGCCCCGACCGCGACAGTGACCAGCGCCTGGACTGCGGGCACGACGACTACTTCCACACCAACCCGCGGCCGGGCAGCTATCTGGCCACGCACTGGAACATCGCCAACAACCGCTTCCTGATCGCGGGCGGTGGCAGCACCGACCCCGACCCCAGCCCCGAGCCGGACCCCACCAAGTCCCCCGGCCCCGCTGCCGGGCCGGACGCCCAGGTCACCCAGATCGCCCCTGACTCCGCCCTCGTCAGCTGGGCCAAGGTTCCCTCGGCCACCGGCTACGCCCTGCTGCTCAACGGCAAGAAGCAGGCGGACGTCAAGGACGCCTCCGTCCGGGTCGTCGGCCTCACGCCCGACACCGCGTACAAGGTCGCCGTCGCCGCACGCGGCGCCGACGGCAAGGTCTCCGCTCCCGGCCGCACGGCGTCCTTCCGCACCCTGCCCAAGGGCGACGGCTCCACCCGGCCGGGCACGAAGTACGTGCTGCTCAACGGCCTCACCGGGCAGGCCGCCGACCTGTGGGGCGGCTCCACCGCGAACGGCACGGTCGCCATCGCCTACCAGCGCCACGGCTACGCCAACCAGCAGTGGACCTTCGAGGACGCGGGCAGCGGCACGGTGCGCCTGAAGTCCGTCCAGTCCGGCAAGTGCCTCCAGCCGGGCACCGACGGGCGCGCGACGGCGGGCCAGTACGTGGCCCAGCAGCCCTGCGGCAACGCGGCCGCCCAGAAGTGGAAGCTGACCGACACCGGCAACGGTGCCTACGCCCTCCAGCCGCAGGGGTCGTCCCTGGTGCTGGGCATCAGCAAGCGCTGGTACTACGGCGGATGGCTGCTCGAACTCCAGGAGAAGAACAAGCAGGGCTACCAGAACTGGACCCTGGCCAAGTCCTCCTGACGCCCCACCCCTGATCCGGGCCGGCGACCGCTGCCACCGTTCCACCCCCAACCAGCGGTCGCCGGCCCCTTCTCCACCGGAGTGAACCCCATGACCCCCCGCCCCGCAGCCCTCGCCTCGGCGGCCGCCATCGGCGCCCTGCTCCTTCCCGCCGTCCTCGGCACGGCGGGCCCCGCCGCCGCGCACGGCGACACCATCCACTTCACCGTCACCGGTGACCAACCGGACGGCCATGTGCGGGCCGTGGCCCTCTGGGACAACGACAACGACCCGGTGGACGAGCCCGTCGCCGGCACCCTCACGGCCGAGGACCTTTCCGGCCGCACCTACGGGCCGTGGGCGCTCGTCGCCGTCGAGGGCGGCAAGGCGGCCTACACCACCCGCGAGGTCCTGCCACCGGGCCGATGGAAGGTCACCGTCCACTGCGGCTTCCCCGACCTCGGCCACGGCGAGGCCACCGTGTCCGTCCCGGCCCTCGCACAGCCCCAGCCGGCGCCTTCCCCCACCGCCACCGCCTCGCCCGCGCCCGCACCGGCGACGACACACGCCACCTCGCCGACGCCCGCGCCCGCGGCCGCCGGCACGGGCCGTGCGACCACGGTCACCACAGCCGTCACCGCTCTCGTGGCGACAGCCGCCCTCGTGGCCGCAGCGCTCTTCCTGCGCGCCCGCCGCTCGAAGAACCGGGCCCGCACGACCGGGTGAGATGCCGGGTCGCGGCACGCAACCGGTCCACAGCGTGCCGCAAATCCGTTCCTTGACATTGCTCGGTTGCGTCGGCGAATCTTTCGCAACGCCACAGAATCCGAACGCCGAGGGACGCACACGATGGGCAGAACGATGAGGCTGTTATCGGAATCGGGCGGCGAGGGCACCTCCCTCACCTCACCGGCCGATTTCCGGTCGTGGTTCACCAGCCGGCAGGAGGCGAACCGCCTGACGGTGGAGCACGTCCCGTTCAGCGACCTGGCGGGGTGGCACTTCGATGAGGTCACCGGGAACCTGGCGCATATCAGCGGGCGTTTCTTCTCGGTCGAAGGACTTCGCGTACGCACCGATCGCCCCCGGCTCGGCAGCTGGACCCAGCCCATTATCGTCCAGCCCGAGATCGGGATCCTCGGGCTCCTGGTCAAGGAGTTCGACGGCGTCCCGCATGTGCTGATGCAGGCCAAGCACGAGCCGGGGAACATCGACGGCCTGCAGCTCTCCCCGACCGTCCAGGCGACCCGCAGCAACTACACCCGGGTCCACCGCGGCTCCGGTGTCAAATACCTCGAGTACTTCACCTCGCGGGAGCGCGGCCGGGTGCTCGTCGACGTGCTCCAGTCCGAGCAGGGCTCCTGGTTCCTGCACAAGCGGAACCGCAACATCGTGGTCGAGGCGACGGACGACGTGCCGCTGGACGACGACTTCTGCTGGCTCAGCCTCTCCCAGTTGCGGCAGCTCCTGATGACGCCCCATGTGGTGAACATGGACACGCGGACGGTGCTCGCCTGCATCCCGTCGGGCCCGTTCCCCGGAGCCCGGGGGGTGCCCCGCCCCGTGAGCCCGTTCGCCACCGCCGTCGCGGAGTCCGTCGCCGAGGGTTCCGGTTCGTTGCACGGCATGCGCGAGGTCCTCAGCTGGCTGACCGACGTGCGGTCCCGGCGGGAGCTGGTGCAGCAGCGGGTTCCCCTGCACGAGACCGGAATCAGCGGCTGGCGGCGGAGCGAGGACGCCGTATTCCATCAGGACGGCGACTACTTCCGCGTCATCGGCGTGAGTGTCCGGGCAAGCAGCCGGGAGGTCCGCTCCTGGACCCAGCCGTTGCTGGCGCCCGTCGGCCCCGGCCTCATCGCCTTCGTCACCAAGCGGATCAAGGGAGTGCTGCACGTCCTGGTCCAGGCGCGAAGCGAGGCCGGTTCCCTCAACGGCCCCGAGATGGCGCCGACCGTACAGTGCCGCCCGCTCAACTACCGGGCGCTGGCGGACGAGGACCGGCCCCGGTACCTCGACTACGTGCTGTCGGCCGATGCCGCCCGCATCCGTTACGACGCTCTGCAGTCCGAGGAGGGCGGCCGCTTCCACCACGCCGAGAACCGCTATGTCGTGGTGGAAGCCGGCGAGGAATTCCCGGCCGACGTCCCCGAGGACTTCTGCTGGCTCACCATGAACCAGCTTCTCGGCCTGCTGCCACACAGCAATTACCTCAACGTGGAAGCCCGCAGCCTCATCGCCTGCATACAGGCCCTGCGCTGAGCGAAGCCCGAAGGGAAACCCTCCATGCCCTCTCCCCGCATACGCTTCGGAGTGCTCGGCGCGGCCGACATCGCCTTCCGCCGCACCATTCCCGCCCTGATCTCCGACCCGGACGTCACCCTGACCGCCGTGGCCAGCCGCGACGGCGCCAAGGCCGCCCGGTTCGCCGAGGAGTTCGGGTGCGAGGCGGTGACCGGCTACGACGCGCTGCTGGACCGCGCCGATGTCGACGCGGTGTACATCCCGGTCCCCGTGATGCTGCACGCGGAATGGGTCGAGGCGGCGTTGCGCCGGGGGAAACACGTCCTGGTGGAAAAGCCCCTGGCCGCCACCCGCTCACGCGCCGAAGAACTGATCGGCGCAGCGGAATCCCGGGGCCTGGTCCTGATGGAGAACTTCACATCACTGCACCACTCACAGCACGCGGCCGTCACGAGGCTCCTGGCCGAGAATGCGATCGGTGAACTGCGTTCCCTCTCCGCCGCCTTCACCATTCCGCCGAAGCCGGACGGTGACATCCGCTACCAGCCCCACGTGGGCGGCGGCGCCCTCCTCGACATCGGTATCTACCCCCTCCGGGCGGCCCTGCACTTCCTCGGCCCGAACCTCGAGGTCGCAGGCGCGGTGCTGCGTCGTGAGCGCCGACGGGACGTGGTGCTCTCCGGCCACGTGCTGCTCACCGGCCCGCAGGGCGTGACGGCCGACCTGGCCTTCGGCATGGAGCACGCCTACCGCGCGGAATACACCCTCTTCGGTACCGCCGGCCGCATCCGCCTCGACCGGGCCTATACGCCACCCGAGACCCACCGGCCGCGGCTGGAGCTCGAACGTCGGCAGGCCGTCGAGGAGATCGCCCTGCCGCCCGACGGGCAGTTCGCCAACCTCGTACGGGAGTTCTCGCTGGCGCTGCGGGGGGACGCACACCGCCTCGCCCGGCATCAGCAGGACGCCGTCCGGCAAGCCGCCCTGATCGAGCGCATCATGGACGTGGCACGCGTCCACGCCTGCTGACGATTCGTCACGGGGCGGAGCGCCGGGCGTGGACCAGGCGGACCGCCGCGGCGATCACGACGAGGACCAGGGCCAGGATGAGGGCGGCCGCCATCGTCATCGCCTCTCCCTGGCGGGGCTGGAGATCGCGTCCGGCGTTCCACGGGAGGACGGGGCGGTGCCGCCCTCGGACTCCCATGACTCCTGCCGGCCGCGATCGTCCTCCGCGGCGCCGAGCGGTTTCTCCTGCGCGATCAGCCCGCTCGCGGTGAGGTGGTCGCCCGGGGCGGACGCGGCGGCCATCAGCCGGGCGGCTGCGGACTCACTGCTCTCCGGCGGGATCACCAGGAGCCGTCCAGAAGGCCTGGGGCGGCGCCCGCCGGTTTCAGCGACAGCCGGGCCGGTGACGGATGAGCGCCCTCTTCTTTGATCGTCGATGCGGGGTTGCCGGTCGTCGTCATGACAGAGACCTGACCCCGGGCACGCTTCCGTCTGCCCGGCGTAATCGCTCACCAGGAACGGCACCGGCGCGGAAGCCGGTGCGCGATGTGTTCCAGGTACGCGCAGCCTACTCCGCGCAAGGGCCGGGCGGTCCGGGCCGCCCGGGAATACCGTGGAGACATGTCCGTCTACATCAGACTCGTCCCGGAAGCCCTGGCATCCGCGGAGCCGTCCGGCGGCCCCCTGGACATGCAGTACGAGGACGAGCCCGGGACCGTTACGTACGAGTACGACCTGCACCCGAGCGGGGCGCTGCGCATCCTGCGTGTCTCCGAGAACGCTCCCCATGTCGTCGAGGGGTTCTACGGACCCGGAGCATGGCTGCAGGTCGCGGGCACGTACCTGCGCGCCGGCTCCGCGTACTGACCGGCGAGCGGTGCCCGGGAGAGGTCGTCTTCCGGGCGGCTCATACGGCACTGCCCGGGGTGCGGGGTCACCGGCATCGGCCCCCGCCGGTCACCTGCGCTCCTGGTCCCGGCGGTGATCCTGCTGGTCCCAGCGGTTCCAGCGGCCTCGACGCTGCCGGCGGTACCGGCGGTCCCAGCGGTCCAGGCGATCCCTGCGGTCCCGGTACTCCTTGTAGGCCTGGTCGTCGTTCCGGAAACCGAGATCCCCGGTATCGCCGCGGCCGTACCGGGCGGCACCGAAGACCAGCACGGCCGCGGCCACCCACAGGACCGGGTGGAGGAATCCGAAACCGACCAGTGCCACGAAGACGATGAGAAGAAGGGGCAGCATGATGGCCTCCACGGCCGGCCGGGCGCCCGAGCCGTCTCCCGGCCTATGGGACGGGCGCCTGGACCACCGCGGACCGTGCCGCAGTCTTGATGTCGGGAAAGACCGGGAGGAGCCGGCTGAGCCCGCTGGCCCCCAGTGCCTTGACGACAGCCGGGCGGGGCGCGACGAGGCGCAACTCGCCGCCGTAGCAGCGGGCCCGGCGGCCCTCGGCGACGAGAAGCCCGAGGCCGAGCGCGTCACAGGAGGTGACGCCGGACAGGTCGAGGATCAGCCGGCTCCCGGGGGTGCGGGATACGCGCAGAAGACGCCGGCGCAGTCGCGGGACGGTGGCGAGGTCCAGTCTTCCGCCCACGGCGATGACCGTGCGACCCTCCTGCCCGTCCGTGACCGGCACCCGAGATGCCCGCCAGGAGCTGCGGCGCGGCGTGAACGCGGGGATGCCCGCTTCCACAGCACGGGGATCCTCGGCGATGATCGGGTTTCCAGAGCCTGTGTGCACCACGCGCCTCCTGGGAGCGGAGCAGATCTCGACGCTGCCGGGGGCTGGGGTCTCAGTGTGCAGTGTAGCCCTCCCGTCGCGGCGCGAACAGCCTTGTGCAGGAGGGCAGATGCTGACGCTCATGTCCACGCGCCGGTCCTCGCCGCCCGGCCCCCTCCGTCCTGTCGGCCGACGCCACGGGACCGTCCCCCGGCGGGACGATCACGTTCGGCCACGATTCCGCTGCGATGCGGTGCCCCACGGCTCGTTGACAGCGAACGCTGCCGGGCGTTGACTGACCACCACGGCGTAGGGCTACGGCGCCCGGGGTCTCCGGGCGGCGCCCTCCGTCCGGCTTCGCCCGGACCCCGCGGAACCCAGGGATTTCTCCCTGTACCCATTCCGGAGGCCGGCCGTGATCGTCCGGGTCCTTCTCCTTCTGCACAGCACCGGCCGAACCACCGGAGACAGGCGGCTGGGAACGGAAGGGACATCGGACCGTGCCGCCGGGAACCCCGAACAGTTCAGCGCGAGAGTCACGCACGTCTACGAGCGGTAGCCTCCCCTACCGCCTGGGTGGCGCCCAGGTCACCTGCGCGCCACCCGGCGACGTACCGCCCGGCAGCCCGGCGATCCGGACGACGGCCGGCTCTGCAGGCCCGGCGTCCGTGACGATGTGCGGCACCCCGCGGCCGGTGACATGGTGATGGTGATGGTCATCCACAGTCCGAGCCTCACGAGAGAAGTGTGACCATGGGAAACGCCGACCAGTCCCAGGACAGGGAACGTCACCTGGCCGACAAGGCCAAGCACCCTCGGCCCGGCGACCGGGCCCGTACGAAGCACGCGGAGCATGTGGCGCGCGACAAGGTGAGGCAGGACAAGGAGGACGCCGAGGACAGGGCCTCCGAAGCCGACGCGAAGACCCAGGACCCTCGCGAATAGGCCTCCGGGTACGACGAGGGCCGGCACCGGCACGGCCCGGCCCCCCTCCTGCCGGGAAGCCGGGCAACGGCACCGAGGGGCGCGCCGACGCGGATTCCGAGCCGCTCGACCGGACGTACACTCGGCCCATGGGCGCACCAGTGCCGTGAGAGAGTTCCAGCCGTAGGCCGTCTTCGCGCTGCGCCCGGCCGCCGTGGCCCCCGCGGTCACCGGCAGGCGGCCGAGGTCCGAGCGCCCGGCACGGGCCTCGCCTCCTCACGCGGCCAGGCCCGTGATTCCCGGCGACCCCTGTTCCTGCCGCGGTGCGCTGTTTTCCCGAAGGCACCGCAGGACTTCCTGTGCCGGGCCGATCGTCGCGTCCGGCTCTCATCGGACGTGTCTCCGCCGCCTGCTCCACGTCATCACCGCAGCCCCGGCGCACCGCCGGCGCTGCCGCCTGGCAACAGCCGCACGACCGGGCCGAGCCACCTCCGAAGGGATCATTGTGAAGCTGAGCGAGCTGCTGGCCGGGCAGGAGTGCCACGTTCTCCGAGGCGACCCGGAGAAGACGTGGATCACCGCGGGAACGACCTTCGACACGGACCGGGTGACATCGGGTTCCCTGTTCATCGCTGTACCCGGCCACCGTGCAGGCGGCCCCGGTTCCCTGGCGCAGGCCCTGGCACGCGGCGCGGCGGCGGTACTCGTCGACGGCGACGCACCGGATCTTCCGACGGCGGTGGGGGCCTCGGCTGCGGAGGTGTGCGCCGTGCGGGTGCCGGATGCGAGGAAGGCGGCGGCGGTCGTCGCCTCCCGCTACTTCGGGGAGCCGGGGCGGCAGATGGACATCGTGGCGATCACCGGCACCAACGGGAAGACGTCGGTGTCGTACATGGTCGAGTCGCTGTTGCGGATCTCCGAGGGCGTGAAGGCGGGGGTCATCGGGACGGCCGGCAGCCGGATCGGCGACGAACCGATCCCGATGCCGAGGTCGGTGCTGACGACGCCGGAGTCGCCGGACCTGCAGTACCTGCTGGGGTGCATGCGCGACGCCGGGGCCGGCAGTGTGGTGCTGGAGGCCACGTCCATGGGACTGCTGACGCACCGGGTGGACCGTACGTTCATCGACGTCGGGGTCTTCACCAACCTGACGCAGGATCACCTCGACGATCACGGAACGATGGCACACTACCGGGACGCCAAGCTGCGTCTGTTCCAGGGGTTGTGCCGGCACGCGGTGGTCAACGCCGACGACCCTGTCGGTGCGGGAATCCGGACGATGATGCCCGGCGCGGTGACGAGCTACGCCCTTGACGCCGCGGCGGACTACCGGGCCACCGATCTCACCGTGGACGCCTCCGGCACGCGGTTCACCCTGCACCATGACGGCCGTAAGTACCCGGCGGCGGTGCCCGTCCCGGGCCGGTACTCGGTGGCCAACGCGCTGGCCGCCGTGGCGGCGTGCCACGTCCTGGGGCACGACCTGGGCGGGTTGGTCTCCGCGCTCGAACGGATGCCGCCTGTTCCGGGTCGGTTCGAACGCTTTCGGACCCCGCGCGGCACGTCGGTGATCGTGGACTACGCCCACTCACCGGACTCCCTGAACAAGGTGCTGACCACCATCCGCGGCTTCGCCCGTGGCCGGGTCATCACCGTGTTCGGCTGCGGCGGGGACCGGGACACCACCAAGCGCGCCGAGATGGGCCGGATCGCCGGAACCCACTCCGACCTGTGCGTCCTCACCTCGGACAACCCCCGCTACGAGGATCCCCGGGCGATCCTCGACCAGATCGCCCCGGGCCTGACGGCGACCGGCACACCGTTCGAGCAGTTCACCGACCGCCGCCGGGCGGTCGCCTTTGCCCTGTCGGTGGCCGGCCCGGACGACATCGTCCTGATCGCCGGCAAGGGCAGCGAACAGCACCAGATCGTCGGCGAAGAGCTGCTCCCCTTCAGCGACATGACAACGGTGCGTGAACTCGCGGGGATGTGAAGGGGCGGTGGCCAGGGGTAGCGAAAACCAGGTACGGCGGCCCGCCGGTCAATCACCGCGGTTCCCCTGGGCTACCGCCGCCGGTACACCGAGCGGTGGAGCTGGTCCTTGGCCGGCCCGGTGGTGCGCCAGCGCAGGTGCCACTCGTCGCGGGAGACGACGGTGAACGTCCCGTCGTAGACGTCGCGGGCGCAGGGGTGACGGACGCTGCAGCGGCCCGTGCGCAGGTCCAGGGCGTGAAAGGGCCGGCCGTCGGCGAAGGTCACCTCGGCGGTGCCGTCCGGCCCGGGGTACAGCCGGAGCGTCCGGCCCGCCCGGTTGACGGTGCCGTTCCAGGTCAGCTCGCCGTCCTCGATGTGCAGGACGTACGCGGCACCGCCTGCCGCCCGGAATTCGGCCGTGCCGCGAAACGTCCCCTGGGCGCCGGATGCCAGGTCGAGGAGCGTACGGTCGACCGTCCACCGCCCGCTCAGATAGGCCACCGCGTCGGGTACGGGATGCGGGGCCGCCGTCCCGGTGGGGAGCGGATCGCGGGCGGTGGAGCTCATGGCCGCATTATCCCCCGGCGCTTGAATGACCCCCATGGTGAGTGAGATCAGGGCCTCGCCCGTGCGAACGGAGGCGGGTACGACGATCTGTTGAACGATGCCGGATGGCTTGAAAGATGCGCTACCGGGCAGAACAGCTACATCCGAAACCGGGGGGAACGGTCATCATGGACAAATTCATCCGCATAATGGAATTTATAGGTGCACTCCTGTTCCTGGTGACCCTGTTGGCCACGTGCGTACCGTCGGACCCTTCTCCCGCACCTCCGCGGCCCGTGCCTGTGCCGTGTTGCAATGCAGTGAACTGCTGGTGCTGATCGAGCTGACGCTGCACCGCGTCTCAGCAAGAGGCGCATGGCGTCACCTTCGCAAGTAAGGGGGCAGCGGGTGCGGTCGACCGATCTGCTGATCTCGTTCCTTCTCCACGGGCACGGTGTGCCCGTGTCGTCAGGGTTCCCCACGTATGAGCGCCCTCTGGTGGCGGCTGCCGCAGCACTTGCTGCCGGCGAGCCCAAGCGCGCCTTGCGGGTCCTGGGCCGCGTCGGGGGTCCGGGCAGCGGCAGGCCCCGGGAGATCGGCCAAGTGGCAGCCGCCCTGCGAACGTGCGCACGCGCCCTGGACCTCAACTGGTTTCCTGGTGGCGGCGGCGCGGTGATGTCCTCGGAGGACATCACCAGCGTCATCGGCCCGCCCCCGCAGCCGATGGCCGATCCGGGCGCGGCTCTCGTCGTGCTTGTCGCGGCACGGTTGATACCCGACATCCAGCGGGCGCGTGCTGTCGCCGACAGTTCCCGGGTATCCGGCGACACGGCCGCTGTCGGCCACGCGCTCGGCTGGTTACGGGAGCTTGAGGCCGAGCCGGCTGTCGCCGGCGCCTCCCCGGTGCGCGCATATGTGAAGCTGGCGATGGCCGATGTCGCCCACCGCGGTGGTCTGACGAGCGAGTCGCGTGCGGCCCTTGCTGCTGCCCGGCAGCTCTGCGGCACGCAACCCCTTCTGCTCGCCCGACTCAGCCGTGCGGAAGGTGACATGGCTCTGGAGCCGACGTCCCATCCCGAACTCCTCGGGCTGCGTTTCGACACCCCTCTCCGGGGAAACGCGCCGGACAACGTGACCGCGCAGGCCTGCTACGCCCGCGCCGACGCCTTTTACGCGCACGTGGGTGCCCGTCGCGGCAACGCCACGATCGCCCTGCGGCGAGCTCATCTGGCCCGGCGTCGCGGCGATACGGCCGCCTGTGCCGCCCTTGCCGAGTCGGCGCGGCGGCAGGCGCGGGAGGCCGGTGGCGGGGCGCTGTCCCATCTCCTCGACGTGCACCAGGTCATCGACCGGCTCGGCGCCGGCGAGAACGTTCCCGTCGACACCCTCGACACGCTCTGCTCATGGTCCCGGACCGACGGCAGTGCGAGTTTCGCCCGCGGGCTGGTCCGGCTGCTGGTCGTACGCTCGGGGACCTGGCGGGACAGCGGCGAGGCCCTGCCCGCGCTGCGGAGTCTTCGCATCGCCCGGCGGCCGGCGACAACGCTGGCGGCCGGGGCCGAGCTCGGCCTGGTCCAACGGGCCCACGTCGAGCTCGCCGACCGGTTCAACGTCCGCCGGGCCTCGGCTGTGCTGCTCGCCGCCGACAGCGCCGAGGCAGTCGAGTCGCTGCGCGGCGCGCCGTTCACCGAGTTGGCCTGGATGCGCGCCGCCCGGCTCGCACTCGCTCTCGACGCCGCGGCGCAGGCACTGGGCGACCCGGGAATCACCGCGGTCGGTGCGGTACGGCTCGACGAGGTCGTCGAGGAGTCGGCGAGGCTTTCGGCCCCGTCGCCGATGGTGCGGCAGGCGATCGTCATCGTGCGCGACAGCGCCCGCACCGCCGCCCTTCTGCAGTCCCGCCACCGGGGGCAACAGGCTCTGGCATCCGGTCACCGGGACGATGCCCGCGTCTTCTTCGAGAGGGCGCTCGAAAAGGCCGAACGAGCCGGCCAAGACCTCCTTCGTGCGCTTCTGCTGCTCGATCTCGACCGGCGGGCGGAGGCCCGCAACGTCGCCCTCGCCCTGTTCCACCGCGGTGGGCTGCATCCGGACCACGCCGTTTCCCTCTTCCTCCGGCTGGGCGATCCCGCCACCGCACAGCAGGCGCTCGCCGACCTCGACCACAGCGGCTGGACCGGGCAGCAGGACCGGCCGTGGGAGGACCCGGCTCGCCGCGCGGAGCTCGCCGACGCACTGGGCCACCACCCGAACGCGGCCCATCTTTCCCTCAGCGCCGTGAGCCTCTTCGAAAAGCATGCCGCGCAGCTGGTCCGGGACACCTTCCGGTCCGCCGCGACCGACATGTTCGAAGTCGCCGGGATGTACCACACAGCCGTGCTCGCGCATCTCCGACTTGCACAAGGAGACACCGGCCATCCCGCCGTCGCCGTCGCCTTCGAGTTGTCCGACCGCTGCCGCGGCTTCGCCGTGGACACTCTGCGCTCGCTGGACCGGCTGCGCCCGGGGCAGCCGCGGGACAGTGCGCTCCGCTGGCTGCGGGCCGGATCCGCCTGGGCGGCAACCCACGAGCGCCTGATGAGCTCGGTGATCACTGAGCGAACAGCCTCGGCCTGTACTGCGACGTTCCAGCAGCTGCGCGCAGGTGTGCTCGGCGCCGAAGAGGCGCTGGACGAGGCCGAGGCGCAGGTCGCGCGACACGCGCCGACGCTGCTCACCGGACAGGGGACGCGACAGCCGGGCGCGCTGCTCGACGAGGTCCAGGGGGTTCTCGCCGATGACGCGGCGCTGATCATGTATGAGTCGTTCGACAACGAACTGATCATCTGGGCGGTCGGCCGTCGTGACATCCAGCACCGTCGGCTACCGGTACGTGCCCGGAGCCTGGCCTGCGACATACGCCGTTTCCATACGGCCTGCGCCACCGGCCGCCGCGACAGGGCGGGGGCAGCCGGCCTGGCGAAGCTGCTCATCGAACCGGTCGCCTCGGCGGTCGAGGGCCGACGCCGACTGTACATCGTGCCGCACCGCGCCCTGGCTCTCGTTCCCTTTCACGCACTGCCGTTCGGGTCCGGTCCGCTCAGTGAGGCGGCCACGGTCTCGTACCTGCCGTCGGCCGCGTTGCTCACCCGGCCCCGGGCCGCACAGCGCCCCCGGCTCGATGTCCCTTCGCTGGTCGTCGGCAACCCCGCGTACCCGCCGGACCGTCCGTTGTGTCCGCTGCCCGGCGCGGCGACAGAGGCAGTCGCCATCGCGCGTCTGCTCGGCAGCAGTGACGATGCGCTGACGGGACCTGCGGCGACCGCGAGGAACGTCACCGCACGCGCACCCGGCGCGTCGGTCCTCCACCTCGCCGCGCATGCCATCGTCGACGAACAGGGGCCACATCTCAGTCATGTGGCCCTCGCAGGCCATGACGAACTGAGCGTCGGCGACGTCGTGGGGCTCGACCTGACCGCCGACCTGGTGGTGCTGTCCGCCTGCCACACGGGCCGGGGCACCGCCACCGCCGGCGGTGACGTCCTCGGCCTGACGCGGGCGGCGCTCACCGCGGGCGCCCGGCATCTCGTCGTCTCGTTGTGGCCGGTCGATGACGAGGCGGGGTGCTTGGTCATGACCGCCCTGTACGAGGAACTGGTCGCGGGCAAGGGCGTGGCGGACGCCCTCACCCGGGCGCAGCGGCAGGTGCGCCTGCTGAACGCCGCCGGGCGCCGTCAGGCCTACGACATGCTGCGTGCGCGCGAGGGCATGGCGGCCGCTGCCACTGGTGCACGGGACGGGCGTGTCCCGGATTTCATTCGCGACGCCGATGGAGACGGCGAAGGCGAACTGCCCTACTTCTGGGCACCTTTCATTCATGTCGGAGGCTGACGCAGCGAAGAGGAAGCCCGCACGTACGCACACCGCGGGGCGTTCCACCCGCTCGTACTCGGCCATGGACCGCAGTTTCGGGGGCGATATGCGCAGGCGTGCACTTCTCATCGGCAGTCAGTCCGGGCACCTCACCGGAGTTCACGCCGACATCGATCTCATGAACGACGTACTCACCTCGTTCGGGTTCGAGACCACGACGCTCATCGAAGGGCGGGCGACCCGGAGCGGGATCATCGACGCATACCGCGGGCTGATCACCGACACCCGCTCCGGGGACGGTGCCGTCGTCTACTTCTCCGGCCATGGAGGCCGCATCCGCAATCCGATGACGGAGGATGACCCCTCGGTGCCGGGTTGGTTGCCCTACCTGTGCCCGACGGACTTCGATTCGCCCGGCCCCGCGGCCTTCCCCGGGCTGCTCGCCGCCGAGCTGAGCCGACTGCAGTGGGAGCTGACGCTGCGGACGGCGAACGTCACCACCATCCTCGACTGCTGCCACGCCGGACGGATGGCGCGCGATCCACGCTTCACTCCCAAGGCCGTCCCCCGGCCCATGGACGCGTACTGGGCGATGGCGCGGGCGGCCTGGGAATCCGTGCGCGCCGGGGGCGGCTACCACCTCGCCGCCGACGCCAATCCCTCGGCCGTACGGCTCGTGGCCTGCGCCCCCAACGAGAGCGCCTACGAGGCCCCGGTGCCCGGCTTCAGCACCCGCCAGGGGGTGCTTACCGCTGCCCTGGCCGATCTGCTGCAGAAGCCGGGCAGCCAACGGCTGACCTGGCGGCGGGTCGTCGAGCAGCTCCGCCTGACGGTGTCGTCCCTGATGCCGGGCCAGCGCCCGGACGTGGAAGGCCCGGCCGACCGCGTCCTGTTCGACGTGCGCGAGGCGGAGAACAACGGTGCGCTGCCCGTGCAGGTCACGGCTGAAGGAATGTTCCTCGACGGCGCAGAGATCTTCGGTGTCGGACCGGGTGACACCTACGCCTTGGTGGCACCCGGAGCCGACCCCGGCGCACCAGTCCTTACGGCAGTCGTGGACCGGCTCGCCGGTGGCCGGGCCTGGCTGCGGGCACTGCACTCCCCCACTGCCCCCGGCCCCGCCTTGTCTCCGGCACTACCTGTGCGGGCTGAAGCCCATCCGCTCCGGGTGGCACTGGGCCGCAGGCCGGTCGCCGTCACACCTCTGGACCACCCCGGCCGCGGTCGTCTGACGGCCGCGCTGGCGGGCTCGGCACACGTACGGGTCGTCGATGAGGAGCAGCCGGTGATGACCACACTCGCTCTCTCCGATGACGGTGTCCAACTGCTCGACGAACTGGGCGAACCTCTCCTGGACCGGCCCCGCCCCTGCACTGATGAGATGATCGGTCTTCTCGGCTCCGACCTCCAGCAGCTCGCGAGGGCTTCGCACCTGCGCGCACTCACGTCAGGTGTCGGAGCGGCCGAACTCGACAGCCTTGTGGAAATCACCCATGCGCTCGTGGCCGACGGTACCGAACGCCCGCTGGACCGCAGTGGTGAACACCTCTTCACCGGCGACCAAGTGCTCCTGCGGATCCGCAACCACGGGTCGGAGCGCCGGTTCGTCTCCGTTTTCGACATCGGACTGCGCGGCACCGTGTCCCTGCTGACCACCAGCGAACGGTCCGGCGTGGGCCTCGACCCGGGCGAGCAGTACGAGCTGTACCGCCACCCCACCACGCACGAGCTGGCCGGCATCACGCTGTTCTGGCCCGAGGGCCTGCCGAAGGGCACTTCCCGCCTGGGCACCTTCCTCACCATCGTCACCGACCAGCCGCAGGACCTCTCGCGGCTCACCCAACAAGGCCTCAAGCGCTCCGACCGCGCACACGATGCGTCCTCACTCCAGCAGCTGCTGGACAACCTCCTGGACGGGGTCCGGGACGGCGCGGCTCCCGCATGGGCCACCCATCCCCTCCCAGTGATCCGCTACCGGGTCTCACGCCTCGACACCTACCTTCACCCGGAAAGCCGGGCGGACATCTCCAGCGGCGGTCTTCAGTGACAGGTGGAGGTCCCCGTGATCAGGGAGAGGGTGTCGGTCCTTCCATCCGGTCGCTGATCCACTTCAGTGGTTCACGCATGTTCGAGAGGTAGGTGGCGCCATTGTGCCGGCCGCCGGGTATCTCCCAGAGCTTGGTGTGGACCGGTCCCTTGCCGTACGCGTTGATGAACTTCTTGACGCCGGCCATGGTCGCGGCGTTCTCCTTCGTACCGACCTGGAAGGCGAGGTAGACATCCGGCCCCTTGGCTGCTGTCAGTTCCTTGGCGAGGACCTCGGGGTTGTTCTCCCGCATCTCCTTCTCGTGGCCCTTCCACAGAGGGGAGTCGGGAAGGATGTCCGGGCCGTTGGCGACGGCGGCCTTGAACTTGTCCGGGTGTTTCAGCACGGACTTCAGGCTCGCGAAGCCTCCGGTGGAGGAGCCCATGAAGCCCCAGCCGTCGCGTGACTTCAGTGTGCGGAAGTTGGCCTTCATCAGGTCCGGGACGTCCTCGGTCAGCCAGGTGCCCATCTTCGGCTGGCCGGGGATGTCGCTGCCGTCCCAGTAGATTCCCTTGTCGTCCGGCCCGGGGTTGAGCACCGGCATGGCGAGGAGGAACGGCTTGCTCGCGCCCTCGTGGTACCAGGTGGATATGCTCTCCTGGAGCGAGACCATTCCCCGGTCGCCGCCCTTGAACTTGCCTATCCAGTAGTTGCTGTCGTAGCCGGGACCGCCGGGCAGGGCGATCACGACGGGGAAGCCGCTCTCGGCGAACTTGGGGTCGTCGGTGTACTCCTTGGGCGCCCAGACCCACACCTTGCCCTTGTACCCGGACTTCTTGCCGTCCAGGGTGACGACGCTGATCTTCGAGCCGTCGCTGAGGGTGTTGACGTTCTCGAACCCGGCTTTCGGTCCCGTGGGCAGCAAGGTCCTGGAGTTGGCAGCCTGCCCGCCGTTCTCGCCTCCGGCCCGGTCGTAGCTGACGGGATCGCCCTTGTCGGTGAACGGCGGGATCTCGTAGTAACTCATCACCGGCCAGGCGATCAGCCCGAGCGTGGCTATGGATGCCACCACGACGAGCCATCGCCTGGCGCGGGATGCCCGGCGGCGGCCCCGGGACGTGTAGACCCCGGTGGGTGAGTTCGTCATCGTGTTGCTCCGGCTGGTACTGCCCCGAGGGACAAGACGGTCGGTTCCGTTCTTGCAGATGAGCAAACCGAGGCCAAGGGTTCCAGAGATATCCGGTTAATCCAGTTTAGGTACGAACTCGTCATACGGCTTCCGCCGGGTCACCGGCGACGGCAGGCTGAGCCTCGCGGCCGCGGCCCGGACAGCGGCAGCGCCCCTTTCAGGCCGAAGGTGGCAGGGCGTCGGGGTTGAGGTGTTCGACCAGGCGGTGCAGGAGGTGGTGCGCGGTCGCCCGTTCCGCGGGGGAGAGGACGACCAGGGCGTCGTCGTTCACCCGGGCGACGACGGCTGCCGCCTGCTCCGCCGCGCGCCGGCCGTCATCAGTGGTGTGCAGGCAGAGCACGCGGCGGTTGGTCGGGTGGGGGCGGCGCTCCATCAGCCCTCTGCCGACCAGCTCGTTCACCGCGGCCCCCATGGACTGGGCCGTGACGCCGGCGCGGCGGGCGGCCGCGGCGCTGGAGATGCCGGGCTCACGGAGGGCGTCCCGCAGCACGTTGTGCTGCGCCAGGGTCAGGTCCAGCGCGCGGAGTTCCTTTTCCAGTCGGGCACCCATGGCCTGTGCGAACTGCCACGCGAGGTAGCCGGTGTGGGAGGACTGATCGTTCACGGGGACCACCATTTGTAAGGCACCTTATATTTACTGGTACTGTTATAAGGCAGCTTACAAGTTTGGACGGTTCTCGTGTCACACTCCACTGCCCCCTCCCCCACCCGCCCGCACCACGCCTCCTCGCACCCCGACATACCGGATCCAGCGCCGCCGCAGCACCCACAGGGCGGCCTGAAGGGCGTTCTCCTGCCGGTGGCGGTCGTGCTCGCCATCGGGACGATCTTCGTGAGCGTCTACCTCGCCGCGTTCCATGCCCCCAGACCGCATGATCTTCCGGTCGCCGTCGTGGGCACACAGCAGGAAACCCACCGGCTTGAGGAGGGGCTGGAGTCCGCCCTTCCAGGAGGCTTCGACGTACGGCCGTACGGGGACGAGGGCGCCGCCCGGGAGGCCGTCAAGCACCGTCGCGTCTACGCCGCCTACCTCACCGGCAGCGGCCACGGCGCTCCGAAGCTGCTGTACGCGGGCGCCAACGGGCCCTCGGTCACCGGCACCCTCACCGGAGCCTTCGGCGGAGCCGCCGAAGCGAGCGGGCACCGGCTCGCGCAGGAGGACATCCTGCCCGCCTCCACCGGCGACACCCGCGGCCTGTCGATCTTCTACGCGGCCTTCGGCCTGGTCCTGGCCGGCTACCTGTTCGGCATGATGACCTACCAGGCCGCGCCCGCGCTGCGCTTCCGGCAGCGCATGGCCAGCCTCACGCTCTTCGGCGTGCTGGGCGGGGTCATCATCGCCCTCCTCGCGGGCAGCACCGGCTTCGGCGCACTGCCCGGCTCCTTCGTGGGCATCGCCGGGATCACCGCGCTGATGGCCATGGCGGCAGGCGGTGCGACCATGGTGTTCATCAGGTGGGCCGGGTCGGCGGGCGCCGGGCTGGCCTCGATCGTTCTGCTGACCCTCGGCAACAGCACCAGCGGCGGCGTCATGCCCGCTCCCTACCTGCCCGGCTGGCTGCACCCGCTCGCCGCCGTCCTGCCCGTCGGCGCGGGGGTGCGTGCCCTTCAGGGCCTGGCGTACTTCCACCACGACGGCCTGGGGCGCGGCATCGCCGTGCTGGCCGCGTGGATCATCGCCTGCGCGGGACTGCTCTACCTGCGCGACGCGCGCAGCGCCCGTAGCGCCCTCGCTCAGCAGGTTCCCGCCTCCTGAGCCCAAGCGCCGACGCACCACGTGCTGCACGGCATGACGGCTGTCGGCAGCTCCTCAAGAGCTGGTGAGCGCTTGCGGGGAGAGGGTTTTCAGGAGGGTGTCGGCCCAGCGCATCTGGCGCAGGGTCTGAGGGTGGCAGTCGGCGGCCAGGTCCTGGAGTTCCCGGTCCCGGGCGGCCTGGGCGGCCTGGGCCGTCATTTCCCACCACAGGGAGTTCCCGGCGGCGGCCAGGTAGACCCTGCGGAGGTCGGCGAGGAGAAGAAGTGCGGGTTCGGGCCGGCGGCCGAGGAGCCCGGCCATGCCGTGGCCGAGTTTCTCCCCCAGTGCCGCGACGGGTCCCTCTTCGGCGGCGTCCCTGCCCGGACCGGCGAGGGGGTGGCTACGGTCCTGCATGACGTCGGCCAGGCGTTGCGCGTGTTCGGTGGACCACCGGGCCAGGTCGCGGGCGCCGAAGCGGACTTCGTGGTCGGCTGCGTGCCGGTTGCTGACGGCGGTCAGCAGGTGGGCCGTATCGGTCTCGCCGCGGTGGAGTTCGCGCAGCGTCCAGGTGATGCCGTTCACCGGTTTTCCCCTTCGCGCGCTGTGCCAGGTGTGCTTGTCCCCTCCGGTACGTGTGTGCCGGGAAGGACAGGGGCGGGGCTGGGCCGGCCGTTGCCCCGCTGGAGGAGGGTGACGCGGGCGGCCGCGGTCTTGAACAGCGGCTGTTTGGAGACGGGGTCCCAGTCGGTGACGGTCAGTTCGTTGGCGGCCCGGCCGGGCTCGTCGTCGGCGGGGCGGTGGCCGGCGGGGGTGTCCCAGTAGCCGTAGTGGAAGGGAACGAAGACCATCCCAGGACGGATCCCGCTCACGCGGAGCCGACCGGCGAGGGTGCCCCGGCAGGTCGATACGTGGCGCCAGGTGAACGGTGGCGGCGCGCGCCGTGGGGGTCGGCCGCGGGTCGGCCACGACCAGGCGCGGCGGCTGTGTACCGTGCAGACGGTCGAGGATGCGCATCCACAGCACTGGCTGCGTCTCGGCGGCGTTGTGACCGAACAGGGCGATCACATCGGCGTGGTCGACGTCCGTGTAGGAGCCGGGCTGGCCGTCACAGCCGAAGGTCTCCTTCAGTGCCTCCGCGGCCGTCGCCGTGCACAGCCGGGTGTTGCCGTCGAGATGATTCGTGCCGATCCCGGCCCGCGCGATCGTGGCCAGGGTGTAGTGCTCCTCCAGGAACAGTTGCCCGGTGGTGTAGAAGCCGATCGAGCCCGGCCCCCGCTCGGCCAGCAGGTCCTCGGAGCGCCGCACGACGCGGCCCATGGCGGTGTCCCAGTCGCATTCGACCAGCGTTCCGCCCTCGCGCACCAGCGGCCGCCGCAAGCGGTCCGGCGAGGCGCCCGCCTGCCAGCCGAACAAGTCCTTCGGCCCGAGCCGGCCGTGGTTGACCCGGTCACCCGCCCGCCCCCGCACCCCCACGATCCGGCCACCGCGCACCGCGATGTCCATCGCGTCACCGTTGGAATGCAGCAGCGACGCCGACGGCACCCACGCCTCGACATCGCTCTCTCCCACGCCCGCCGCCAGCTGGACATCCACCCGCACCGGCCACGTTGGACCAGGTCCGTACGGCGTTCGCGCTCCCCAGGGATCGGCGATCCGCTCCGGCCGGTCGGATGGAGCCATAGGGACAACCTCCATAGATCTGGCTTTGCGCGGCCGCCACCGGCCGCCCTCGACGGCCGCTGTCCGGGTGCCCCGCAGGCCGGTCCGTCAACCGCGGCCGACGACCTCGCCGAGAAGTCAGGCGTGGCCGGTGCCCGGCCAGCAGCTTATGGTCGGCCGCGGCGTCCGGCGCGGCAGCGGCGCGGGGCCGGGCGGTGTCATGTGCCCTGCCTGAGGGACGTCGTGCGCTGCGCCGAGGATGTCGTGCGCTCTGCCGGAGGAGGTCGTGCGCTCTGCCGGGGCGGAAGGAACGCCGGCGCGGCGGCCGACCGCTCCCGGGGCCTCACCGCGGCGCCACCCATATGAGGCAACGGGACAGGGCGTAGGGCCTTCCGGGACCTCAGGGGCGTCGCTCAAGTGGAGCGCGTGGAGGACGTGTGCCACGCTGGCTGCCGGGCCCGGTTCCCAGGAGCCACGCGGCGGCCTCCCGCGTGCCGGGATGCGTTCGGCCGGTCAGCCGGGTGTGTGCCCGCCGCGATGCGTCGCGGCCCCGCACGCCCGAGCAGGGCACACCCTCACGCACCCGATATGCCAGGAGGCGAGGCCCGCATGAACCGTTCCGGCATCGGCGTCGTCATCGCCACCCGCAACAGGGCCCGGTCTCTGCGAACGACCCTCCACGAGCTGACGAGCCTGCCGGAAACCCCCGAGATCGTCGTGGTGGACAACGCCTCGGACGACGACACCCGCACCATGGTCGAGACGCTCTTCCCCCGCGTACGCCTGCTGCGCCTCCCCGCCAACCAGGGCGCCCTCGCACGCACACAGGGCGTCCGCCTGCTCGACACTCCGGTCGTGGCCTTCAGTGACGACGACTCATGGTGGGCCCCCGGCGCCCTGCACCGTGCGGAACGCCTCATGCGGGACCACCCGCGCCTGGGCCTCATCGCCGCCCGCACCCTGGTCGGCAAGGACAACCGGCCCGACCCGATCAACACCGCCCTCGCCGGCTCACCTCTGCTGCGCAGGACGGATCTGCCCGGCCCGAGCGTTCTCGGATTCCTCTGCTGCGCCGCCGTCGTCCGACGCGACGCCTTCCTCGACGTGGACGGCTTCCACCCCCTGCTGTTCTTCGGCGGAGAAGAGTCCCTGCTCGCGTACGACCTCGCAGCACACGGCTGGGGCGTCGCGCACTGTCCCGACGTCGTCGCCCACCACCACCCGGCCCCGTCACAACGCACCGGGCGCGAGGCCGCCCTGCTGCGGAACATGCTGCTCACCGCCTGGCTGCGCCGCCCACTGCCGGTCGCCCTCCGTCACACCCTTTCCACCGCCGTGGCGGCACGCGAGGACCGCACCGCCCGGCGTGCCCTGCGGGCCACTCTGGCCCGGCTGCCCGCGGCCCTCGCCCGGCGCCGTCTCCTGCCCGCCGACGTCGAAGCCGACATCCGCCTGCTGGAGAGCGCCCACGCACCCGCCACACCGGTACCCACCGCACCACCGCCCGACGGACCGGTAACAGGAGTGGCCGGCCATGACCGATGAGCGGACCACCGTGGTCGTCATCACCCACAACCGCAGGGACGAACTGCTGCACACCCTCGGCCGGCTGGCCGCGCTCCCCGAGGCCCCGCACGTCATCGTCACCGACAACGGCTCCACCGACGGCACCTCCGAGGCGGTCACCCGCCACCACCCCGGCATGCTGCTGCTGAGCCCTGGCCGCAACCTCGGCGCCGTTGGCCGCAACCTCGCCATGCGGCACGTGACCAGCCCCTACGTCGCGTTCTGCGACGACGACTCCTGGTGGGCCCCGGGCTCCCTCCCCCGCGCGGCCGACCTCCTCGACCACCACCCGGCGCTGGCCTCGGTCACCGCCCGGATCCTCGTCGAGCCCGGCGGCGAAGAAGACCCCATCGTCCGGGAGCTGCGCCACTCCCCCATCAGCGGCCCCGCCTGGCTCCCCGGCCCCGCCCTCGGGTCGTTCCTGGCCGCGGCCACAGTCCAGCGCACCGACGCCTTCCACTCGGTGGGCGGCTTCTCCCCACGGCTGTGGCTCGGCGGCGAGGAGGAGCTGATGGCCATCGACCTCGCCGCGCAAGGCTGGTGGCTGGCCTACGTCGAGGAGCTCACCGTCCACCACGCGCCGTCGGTCCGACGCGATTCCACGCTCCGCCGCATCCACGGCATCCGCAACACCCTCTGGTGCACATGGCTGCGGCGCTCACCCCGGGCCGCCTGGCGGCGCACCGCACACCTCGTGCGCACCGTCCCCCGGGACACGGCGTCGCTGCGCGGCTTCGGTCAGGCCCTGGCCGGACTGCCCTGGGTGGTGCGAGAGCGAAAGGCCGTACCGCCGGAACTGGAACAAAGACTCATACTGCTCGACCACGCCCAGCGCCACTCGACCGCCCGCCGCTATGTGGGCTGACGCCCACGCCCATCGCTTCTGCCTGCCGACCACGCGGCCGACGGCGGGTCAGGTGCGGCCCTCCCTCTCCTGGACCTGCTCGAGGAGAGGCTGCCGTGCCATCCATGTGGCACGCAGTACGCGGAAACCCTCGGCCTCATAGGCGTCGCACACCTGGTGGTCGTCGTCGACCACCACCGCGACAACGCGGTCGCGGGCAAGGTCACGCAGCAGCTCCGGCTTGCTGACGCGGGCCGGCCGACGGTCACCGGGACCGCGCATGAGAAGCCGGCCCTCGGGAAGTCCGTGCCCGGCAAGCCAGGCGAGGGTGTCCTGACGGCAGTGCTCCGGGCGACCGGTCACATAGGCCACCTCGCAGCGCCGCGCACCGGACGCGAGCAGTGCGACTCCTTCGGCCAGCGGGGGGTCCGCTCCCGCTGCCGCGAAGAAGGCGTCCCAGTCGCGCGGGCGGCTGCGCAGATGGTGCAGCCGGTGCCGGACGTCGGCCAGCGTGCCGTCCAGATCGAAGACGGCCACCGGCCGTGGCCCGTCACCAGTGGCCGGCCATTCCGGCATGTCCAGCCCCCACGTGCTCTCGCAGGCCGGGCCGGGATCGTCCGCGGGGTCCACCAGGAAGCCCCCTTGGCCGTCGAAGCGCACTTCGAACACCGCGTCGAAGCCGTCCGCCCGTCGTGGCCTGCGGAGGTGCTTCAAGGTCGCGTACACGCCGATGTCCGGCACCCGGTCCCGGCCCTCCCTCGCGGCATTGCGTACCAGCGCCCCGGTGACATCGGGCGGGAACCAGTAAGCGACCGTCCGGGCGCCGTGGGCGCGGCCGGCCTCGATGAGGGGCGCCCATTCGCGGGGCGAGGGGTTGGTGTTGTCGACCACTACCGGCACGACCTCCCTCAGGGCCTCTTCGACCAGGCGCATCTGACGGCGCTGCCGGTGCCGGGCGTTGCGGAAGAGGTCCTTGCTGACCAGCGCGTGAGTGCCGGCGAAGGTCTGGGCGTAGAACGTCGACTTGCCCGACGCCTGCATGCCCACCAGCACAACCAGCTCGGCGTGCGGCTGGGGCTCCATGGCCGGGGAGCGCCGCGATCGGACGACGTCGCACACCTGCCGCATGATACGCGCGTCCTCCTTCGTGAGACCGGTACGCGTTTCCGCAGGTGTCCACGCAGCCGTGGCCACGAGAGCGCGGCACCCCGAGGGCGCCCGAGACCGGGCCGCTGCCGGGCTCACCCCGAATGGCGCAGTCACGGAGGCGAGAGTGCCGTGGAGCCCATCGCCGGGGTCATGATTCGAGAGACGCCGGTATTCGTGGCGGGTGTCCGGTGCGCAGCATGTGCAGCACGGCCCGCTCCGCGGGCCCCTGGGTGGCGGGGATGCCGTAGGCGCCCTCGTCACCGAGGCGGGGCAGTGCGGCGGCGATGGTGACGCCCTCCTCGTACAGTTCGATGACGCGCGGGTTGATGTAGGAGGCGCGACAGATCGTGGGCGTGTTGCCGAGGTATCCGGCGACTTCGCGGGCTGCCCGGGCGATGGCGCGGCGTCGGGCGGTCTCGCTGTGCGCGGTGGACTGGGAGACGGCCAGCGCCACGGCGGCCATGACGGTCGCGTGCCAGGTACGGAAGTCCTTGGCGGTGATGTCCAGGCCGGCCAGTTCCTTGAGGTAGGCGTTGACGTCGGCGCTGTTCACGTCGTGCCAGGCGCGGTGCTCCCAGTAGGCGAGGAGCCGGTCGCCGCCGCCACAGCGGCGCAGCAGCGCGGTGAGGCTGCGGCAGGCGGCGGGGTCCGCGACGGTCTGGATGATCTCCTTGCTGTGCTTGCCGGTATAGGTGAACAACACAGCGCCGCCCTCGCAGTGAGAGTGTTCGCGCAGCAGGGTGGTCAGACCGTAGCTGTTGTGCAGCTCTGTGTAGCGGTCACTGCCGATGCGGAAGAAGCCGAGGTCCAGGAGGCGTACGGCGGTGGCCAGAACGCGTTGCCTGGTGAGGCCGCGGTCGCCCAGGTGCGCCTCGACGGCCTCCCGGACGGCGGGCAGTGCCTCGGCGACGTCGAGGACGTGGTCGTGCTTGGCCTGCTCCTGCTCGGCGCGGAACTGTGGGTGGTACAGGTACTGGCGGCGGCCGGCGTCATCGGTGCCGACGGCTTGGAGGTGGCCGTTGGCCCGGGTGCAGATCCACACGTCGCGCCATGCGGGCGGGATGACCAGCGCGCGGATACGGGCCAGCTCGTCGGGGTCACGCAGCGGTTCCCCCCGGGCGTCGAGGTAGCGGAAACCGCGCCCGTGGCGCATGCGGGTGTAGCCGGGGTCGGTGGGCCGACTGTGGTGAAGACGCAACCCGACCTCCTTGAACGCGCACGCGCACGCAGCTCCCGAGCGGTCGGCGCCGGGGCGGTCGCGCGGCCGCACACGGTCCTACCGCAGCGTCCTGACTGGAGAACGCTCAGGCGGTCCCCTTCATGCCTCGGCGGCCCGCCTTCCCAGCGGCCGCAACTCGCCCGGCCCGAAGCGTGAGTCTCGACGGCGTCGGCTCATGACCCGAGCGCCGCGAAAAATCCCGTGGGAAGAGAAATCGAGCCGGACGGCCGGCGCGAAGTCCCGGGTTTTGGGGATGATGGCTCCGACTTCGGCTTCGGCCGGGCGCCACTACGACTTCACGGCCCACGGCGGCACCCATCCCGCAGAGATGCCGTTACTCGGGCCGAGTTCGTGCGTGTGCGAGACATTCATCGAACTCGTCCGTGTCCGGGCCGAGGCCCAGCGGTGTCGACTCCTGTGACCAAACAAACACACACCGGTACCGGGGCCCATTCGGCACCTTGGCAGGGGGGATGCCCGCGCCCATTCCGCAGTGGGGTGCGCACAGCTCACTGCGGGATGATCCGGCATGCCTGGGCGCGCAACACAGTGGTAACACGGTCTCTGGTGCCCAGCTTCCGGTAGATGTTCTCGGTGTGTTTCTGCACGGTGCGGACAGAGATGCCGAGGCGGCGACTGATAGCGGCGGCGGTGAGCGCGTCGGCGAGCAGGGCCAGCACGTCGACCTCACGGGGCGTCAATCCGCTCTCGGCAGCATCCCGTTCCGCTGGACCGGGGCCGGCCTGACCGCTGGGCACCTCCGCCATGGAGGCGCGGTAGCTGCGCAGCAGGGCGGCCTGCCGGTCGACGCCCGCGAGCAGCGGCTGCACTCGCCGGGCGAAGGCCAGGTGCTCCTCGGTGAAACCGCTGCCGGCGCGATAGACCAGGAACCCTCGGACCGGTCCGGAGGCGGCAGGCAGGGGGACACCCAGAATGTGATCCGATGCCAGGGCCCCTCGTAAGCGCTTCGCCATGACACTGTTGCGCCATTCCGCTTCGCCGAGGACCTGGCCGGCGGTCACCGGCTTCCGGTCCCTGGAAGCCGCGTAGTAGTCCGTCAGGGGATTGCAGTGACGGATTAAGTGCTCTGCGTGATCGCCGATATGGCTCCTTACGGTTCCGTCCGGCAACCAGATGTGCATCGCGCCTTCACGAGCGGTCCAATCGCGGGACTCAAGAACGAGGAACTCCGCATCGCAAACGCGCAGTATCTCGGTTGCGATCGGCGACCATAATTGCTCCGGGTCCTGCTCGTGAAGCGCGGCCACTGCTAGGTCGAGCATGCGCTCGTGGTCGCGTACATGCATGACTGACACCCCCCGGTTGATGGATACGCACTTTTACTTATAGCAGTCTTGTGATCGCTTGAGCGAGGCTGAAAGGGCCGGAGGTCGGCAAGTTGCCCATGGCCGCGCGCCGTCAACGGGGAGGACGCGCGGGTCAGGGGCAGGGATAGTTGAAATCGAGTCAAAGTAGGGGGCGTTGGGCTGTCGGCTGACGTCGGCAGGGCGCCGGGAATCAGTAACCCGTGGTAGCAGGCGGCGAGGGTGCCCCCTGCCCGCATTCGATTGTCCGGAATGTCCCCTCCGCTTCGTGGGCCGTCCAATCGATTTCAGGTCTATTCGATTCCCTATGCCCTCGCCTCTCTTATCGAGACGTGCATCACTCGCCGACCAACTTCGCCAACGGGGGAAAGACTCTTGTCGCTCAAGCACGCCATTGAACGCCCTTTGCAGCGCGGTGAGCGCGCCCAAATCGTTGAGCGCTATACGACTTACAAACCCTTGGCGCTCCGCCGAGAACGCCCTCTAGTAAATGCCCTAGGACCAGGCCCACGCCTGAGGCGGCGTTCGTCGGGCCTCGGCCTCCGGGGCGGCCGGGAGCGCCGCCTCGCCGTGTGGGCAGTCGAGAACGTGGTTGCCGCTGGTGCCGCTGGGCGCCCGGACGGGGAGGAGTAGGCATGGCCGCCGAGAAGAACGACATCGTCGGGGCCCTCCGGAAGTCGCTCAAGGAGAATGAGCGCCTCCGGCGGCAGAACCAGCAGCTGCAGGACCGGGCCGACGAGCCGATTGCGATCGTCGGCATGAGCTGCCGCTACCCCGGCGGTGTGACGTCGCCGGACGAGCTGTGGGAGCTGGTGACGCAGCGGCGCATCGGTACCTCGGAGTTCCCGGCCGACCGCGGCTGGGAACTGGAGCGGCTGTACGACCCGGACCCCGATCACCCGGGCACCTCGTACACGCGCTCGGGCGGGTTCGTGGACCGTGTGGCCGAGTTCGACGCCGAGTTCTTCGGCATCAGCCCGCGTGAGGCGATGGCCATGGACCCCCAGCAGCGCTTGGTGCTGGAGGCGGCCTGGGAGGCCTTCGAGTACGCGGGCATCGACGCGACCGCCCTGCGCGGCAGCGACACCGGTGTCTTCTGCGGCGTGATGTACCAGGACTACGGGTTCGTCGCGGGCATGAGCGACCGGCGGGACGAGATCGAGGGCTACCTCACGACCGCCGCCGCCGGCAGCGTCGCGTCCGGCCGGATCAGCTACTCGTTCGGCTTCGAGGGACCGGCGCTGACGGTGGACACGGCATGCTCGTCCTCGCTCGTCGCGCTGGACCTGGCAAGCAAGTCCCTGCGGTCCAAGGAGTGCTCCCTGGCGCTGGCCGGTGGCGTGACCGTGCTCGCCAGGCCCAACGCCTTCGTCGAGTTCAGCCGGCAGCGCGGGATTTCGGTGGACGGCCGGTGCAAGTCCTACGCAGCCGCCGCCGATGGCGTGGGCTGGGGCGAGGGCGCCGGCCTGGTGCTGCTGGAGCGGCTGTCGGACGCGCGCCGCAACGGTCACCGGATCCTGGGCCTGCTGCGCGGCACTGCGGTCAACCAGGACGGCGCGAGCAACGGCCTGACGGCGCCCAACGGTCCCTCGCAGGAACGCGTCATCCGGGCAGCACTGGCCAACGCCGGCCTGAGCCCGGCCGACGTGGATGTAGTGGAGGGCCACGGTACGGGCACCCGGCTGGGTGACCCGATCGAGGCCGAAGCGCTGCTGGCGACCTATGGCCGCGAGCGGAGCAGTGGCCCGCTGTGGTTGGGGTCCATCAAGTCCAACATCGGCCACACTCAGGCGGCCGCCGGTGTCGCCGGTGTGATCAAGATGCTGATGGCCATGCGGCACGAGACGCTGCCCGCCACCCTGCACGTCGATGCGCCGTCGCCGCACGTGGACTGGGCCGCGGGCGAGGTCGAGCTGCTGACCGAGCCGCAGGCGTGGCCCGCCTCGGAGCGGCCGCGTCGTGCGGGTGTGTCCTCGTTCGGGATCAGCGGGACGAACGCGCATGTGATCGTGGAAGAGGCGCCGGCCGAGGACCGGACGCCGGTGGAGCCTCGGGCGGACCGGTCCGTGGGCGCAGTCCCGGTGGTGGTGTCCGCGCGTGGTGAGGAGGCGTTGCGTGCGCAGGCCGATCGCCTGCGCGAGCGGGTGCTTGCAGATCCCGGGCTGGGGCTTGCCGATCTCGGGTTCTCGTCGGTGACGTCGCGTGCGCTGCTGGAAAACCGCGCCACGGTCGTGGCCTCGGACCGTGAGGAGCTGTTGGCCGGGCTGGAGGCCCTTGCCGGTGGTCGGCCTGTGTCCGGTGTGTTCGAGGGCCGTCAGGTCCCCGGCAGAACAGCAGTGTTGTTCACCGGTCAGGGTGCGCAGCGGGCGCGTATGGGTGCGGAGCTTGCCGCATCGTTCCCGCGCTTTGCTGAAGCATTGGATGAGGTGTGTGCGGAGCTGGACCCGTTGGTGGGCCGCTCGGTGCGGGAGTTGCTGTCCGCCGAGGACGGGTCGGCAGAGGCTGCCCTGCTCAACGCGACGCAGTACACGCAGATGGCGTTGTTCGCTGTCGAGGTGGCGTTGTTCCGCCTGACCGAGTCGCTCGGTATACGGCCGGACTACCTGATCGGGCACTCGGTCGGCGAACTCGCCGCCGCACACGTCGCCGGTGTCCTCTCCCTCGCGGACGCCTGCGCGCTCGTAGTCGCACGAGGCCGGCTGATGGGCGCACTGCCGACCGGTGGTGCGATGGTTGCCGTCCAGGCCACCGAGGAGGAAGTGACCGCCTCCCTGACCGGCTTCGAAGGCCGGCTGGAGATCGCTGCCGTCAACGGACCCCGCGCGGTCGTCGTCTCCGGTGACACGCAGGCCGCGGAGGAGTGGCTGCCGCAGTGGAAGGACGTCAAGACCACACGACTGCGGGTCTCCCACGCCTTCCACTCCCCCCGCATGGAACCCATGCTGGAAGAGTTCCG